>JANMQW010000156.1:0-15983 GCA_031370725.1 Novosphingobium sp. | reverse complement strand
GAGGCGCATCCCGGCGATCGCCGCATCGTCCAGCTCGCGCATGAACCGCGCCGGGCGGCCACCCCATAGTTGGCGCGGCTCAATCACTTTGCCTTCGGTCAGCAGCGCGCCTGCCGCGAGCATTGCGTCGCCGCCGATCCGAGCCTTGTTCATGACGATCGCGCCAAGCCCGACGAACGCGCGGTCTTCCAGCACGGCGCCGTGGATCATCGCCATGTGACCGATCAGCACGTCGTCGCCGATCAGCAGCGGCGAGCCTTGCGGGTCACCGGGTCGCGGCGGATCGCAGTGGAGGACGCTGCCGTCCTGGATGTTGCTGCGCGCCCCGATCACGATTCGGCTGACGTCGGCACGCAGCACGCAGTTGTACCACACGCTCGATCCCGGGCCGATGGTTACATCGCCAATGATCCGGCAACCCGGCGCGATCCACGCGGTCAGATCGATCTGCGGCGACTTGCCGTGGATAGTCACCAGGGTGACGTCATGAAAACGCGCTAAACTCATGATTACAGTACCTTGCCTACGAGGTTGCGCCACCGTACCGCGCCCAAGATCGAGGCGTGCTCGTCGGTCCATGGCTGCGTGCCGGGCACTTCGAGCAATGGCTTCCAGCCGTTGCGCCCGGCGGTGACTTTGGCCAGTTGAGCGGGATCGCGGGTGACCGCAACCCACACCGACGCGGTCAGAACGCTGTCGCGCGGCGGCTTGTCGGTCAACACGCGGGCGGTCCAGCCCTGCTCGGCGAGCGCCGCTGTCAACTGCGGCTCGAGCTCAAAATAACGGTTGGAAATGTGGATCATCAACAGGCCATTGTCGGCCAGCGCGCGCTGATAGACCTGCAACGCCTCGGCGGTGAGCAGGTGGAGCGGGATCGCATCGGACGAAAACGCATCGACCGCGATCACGTCGAAGCTGCGCGCGGGCTGGCGCGCGACTTCCAGCCGCGCATCGCCGATCCTAACCACGGCATCGGGCGCGCAATCGCGCAGGTACGTGAAGCGTCCGCGCCGCGACAGATCGAGCACCGCGCGGTCGATCTCGAAGAAGGTCCAGCGCTGGCCTGGCACGCGCCAGCAAGCCAGCGTGCCCGTGCCCAGCCCGATCACGCCGACGCGCGCCGCGGGGCCATAGAGTGCAAGCGCCCGGCTCATCGCGATGCCGATCCCCGAGCTTCGGCCATAATACGTGGTCGGTACTCGTCGGCGTGTGTCGGTAAACTGCATGCCGTGCATCGTGGTGCCGTGGGCGAGCACGCGCTGGTGCTCGCCGGGATAGTCGCGCACGGTGTAAACCCCGAAATAGCTGCGGGTGCGCGCGCCATCGAGCGACTGGCGAAGCGTATCCCAGCCCCCGTGGGCGAGCATCAGGATTGCCAGGATCGCGATGTACGCGCTGCGCACCCCCAGTACGAGAACGCCGCAAAAGGCGATAGCCAGCGCCAGCAGCAGCGCGAACAGTGGGGTATCTTGCGGGTTCAGTCCCCCCAGCAGCCAGCCGAGGAACCCGGCGAACCCGGTCAGCGCCGCCACTGCAGCCAGGATCATCGGCCGCGTCAGCCCATCCATCCGCATCCAATCGAGCAACGGGCGCATCGGCACGAGCAGCGCCGCGGCAAACACCAGCAGCGGGTGCTCCCACACCCAGTCGAACCACAACGGCGCAAGCAGCGCGGTGAACAGACCGCCCAGCGCACCGCCTGCGGACATCACCAGATAGAACAGCGTCAGCCGACTGGCGGGCGGGCGCAGATCGTAGAGCCGGGCATGCAGCGTCACCGCGACCGCGAACAGCAACACCACGCCCGCCAGCGCCAGCGACAGCGAGCCGGTTCCGCGCGAAGCCATCGCGAACCCACCGGCGAGCAGGATCAGCAGCGGAGTGATCCGGGCTATCGAATTGGCGAACGGGCGGCGATCGGCGAAGGCCGGGACGAAGCTGAGCAGGTATAGCCCCAGCGGGATCACCCACAGCAGCGGCATCGCGAAGACGTCGGTGGTCAGATGCGTGGTGGTCGAGAGCATCAGCCCTGAGGGCACTGCAGAGAGAATCAACCATTGCACGATGCGGCGCGCGGGGATCGGCTCGACCGGTTCGGCGGTTTGGGTGGGCAAAGTGCGCAACCCCCAGCGCGCCCACCCGCACAGCGCGATCAGCACGACCAACACGCCATAGCCCATGCTCCACGCCCACGCCTGGACATGAACGCCGAGCAGCGGCTCGAACACCAGCGGATAGGCGATCAAGCCGGCGAAACTGCCCAGGTTCGACGCGGCGTACAACGCCCACGGCTCGCCCGCTTGGGGGTGCGCCGAAAACCACCGCTGCATCAGCGGAGCCTGCGCCGAGACGAGGAAGAACACCGGTCCGATCGACAGCGCGAACAGCAGCGGGACCCACAGCGCCTCGCGACCTGGCGCGGGCGGGGCCAGCGCGGCGAGATGGATCGGCAGGGTCACCGCGGCCACCACCAGCAGCGCCAGATGGATCGTCGCCTGCCGCGCCACCGGCAGTCGCGAGAGCAGGTGGGCGTAGGCGTAACCGCCCAGCAACAGCGCCTGATAGACCAGCATCGCGCTGTTCCACACATTGGGCGCCCCGCCGAGCTGGGGTAGCGCCATCCGCGCGACCATCGGCTGGACCACAAACAGCAGAAAGCTGCCGGTCAGCACGGTGGTGACGAACAACGGACGGCGGACGGGGGGCAAAGCGAGCGGAGTCATCCGGGGCGGGCGATCCGGTACAGGACGTGGCGGCGCAGCGCATCGCCTGCGGGCAGTGCCGGATGATCGAAATCCTCGCCATCGGCATACGTCATCCCGATCCGCTCCATCACCGCGCGGCTGCGTTGGTTGAGCGGCACGGTGATTGCGACGATCGACAGCGCATCGAGGTGGGCCCAGCCCCACGCAACGCTGGCGCGCGCCGCCTCGCTGGCGAGGCCATGGCCCCAGGCATCGCGGCTCAAGCGCCAGCCGGTCTCGAACTCGGTCAGCGGCGCGCGCGGCGCCATCAGCCCGCAGAAACCCAGGAACGCGCCGTCCGCCTTGCGTTCTACCACCCAAAAACAGCAGCCGTCGTGCTCCTGCGCGGCGATCAGGCGATCGACCACGTTGTCACTCGCCGCGCGGTCGGTCACGGGCAGGAACTCCATCACCGCGCGATCGCTGTTGAGCGCGAAGAACGGATCCCGATCGGCCTCACGCCAGCCGCGCAATACAAGGCGTTCGGTTTCGAGGCGGAATTCGCTCACGAACCGGCTGGTCGCACAGCGCGGTAAACCGTGGTCGGATTGTCCGGGCCCGGATAGTCGGGGTCGTCATAGTCAAGCTCGGGCATAGGCTCGAGGCCGAGCCGGTCCATCATCGCGGTCGAGGGCCCGTTGCTGGCGCTCGTCTGCGCAAAAATCGTGGCATAGCCCAATGGCCCGAATGCGTGCGCCAGCACGCCGCGCGCGGCTTCCAGCGCATAGCCCCGGCGCCAATGCGGCGCGGTGATCGTCCATCCGATCTGGGGTTGGCCTTGGATCGCTTCGGGCGCATGCGGCGATGAAATCAGGTTGAGGCCGCAATGGCCAACCGCTTCACCGCTTCGCTTGAGCGCAACCAGCCAGAACCCTGGTTCGCCCGCATCGAGCGCGGCGGCATTGGCGGTCAGGCGTTGCAGCACATGCTCGGCCGGACGCACGCCGCCTAGATAGACCGTCGTCGCGGAGGCATTCATCTCTTCAAGGAACCACGTGTAATCGGACGGCGCCCACGTCCGCAGAATGAGTCGTTCGGTCTCGATCCCAATCGTCGTCACGCGCGTCAACCCCCTAGCAGCCGTGCTGCGTGTGCTGCGTGGTACGTCAGCACCCCCGAGCATCCCGCGCGCTTGAACGCCAGCAGTGTCTCTAGCACCAGCGCGTCGCGATCCCCCGCGCCCGCCGCTGCTGCGGCTTCGATCATCGCGTATTCGCCGCTCACCTGATAGGCGAACACCGGCACCGCGAACCGTTCTTTCACCCGCCGGACGATATCCAGATAGGGCAGCCCAGGCTTGACCATCACGCTGTCGGCCCCCTCGGCCAGGTCGAGCGCGACTTCACGCAAGGCCTCCTCGGCGTTGCCCGGGTCCATCTGGTAGGTTTTCTTGTCGCCCTTGAGCAGGCCCCGCGATCCCACCGCATCGCGGAACGGACCGTAGAACGCCGATGCGTACTTGGCGGCATAGCTCATGATCTGCACACTGTGGTGCCCCTCGCGCTCGAGCGCGGCGCGGATCGCGCCGATCCGGCCGTCCATCATGTCCGACGGGGCGACGATGTCCGCCCCCGCCGCGGCCTGGTTGAGGCTTTGGCCGACCAGCACTTCGACGGTGGCATCGTTGGTGACGTAGCCCGCTGCATCGACCAGCCCGTCCTGGCCGTGGCTGGTGTAGGGATCGAGCGCGACGTCGGTCAGCACGCCGATGTCGTCGCCCACAGCATCGCGGATGCTGCGGATCCCGCGGCACATCAGGTTGTCGGGGTTGAGCGCCTCGCTTCCGCTGTTATCGCGAAGATCGTGCGGGGTGTTGGGGAACAGCGCGAGGCACGGGATTCCCAGCGCGACCGCCTCTTTCGCGCGCGCCGCGATGCCGTCGAGCGACCAGCGCGATACCCCCGGAAGCGATGCGATCGGCTCCTCCACGCCTTGCCCTGTGGTCACGAACAGCGGCCAGATCAGATCGGCGGGGGTGAGCAAGGTCTCCCGGTGGAGCGCCCGGCTCCACGACGAGGCACGGGTGCGACGCAGGCGCAGCGCGGGGTAAGGTGCGGTCATCGGCGGGCTTGTGCCGCAAAACGCGCGGCATGAAAAGCAAGTGGCCTAGCGCGCGGTGGCGGCGCTCAGGCGGTCGATCTCGCGTAGCGGTGCCGCGGCTGCGCCCGGCCCGGCAAGCGGTGCCAGCGCAGCACCGGGGCGCAGTTCGCGCAGCACCGCCAGCCGCGCCTTGAATGCGGTCAGTTCGGTACCCGAAAGCGCCGCGGTGGTGACGAACCGGACCGAGCCGGGATTAATCGGCACGCCGTTGCGGTACATTTCGTAGTGGAGGTGCGCGCCGGTCGAGAGCCCGGTCGAGCCGACATAGCCGATCACCTGACCGCGGCGGACGCGGCTGCCATACGACACCGCGATTCGGCTCATGTGGCCGTAGCCGGTACCAAGACCACCGCCTGCATCGAGCCTGACGAAGTTGCCATGCCCGCCGTGCCAGCCTGCGAACGAGACCAGCGCGTCGCTGGTTGCGTAGATCGGCGAGCCATAAGCGGCGGCAAAATCGATCCCCGAGTGCATCCGGGTATAGCCCAGGATCGGATGACGGCGCAGTCCGAAGCCCGAGGTGATTCGCCCGAACACCGGCGCGGTCAGCCCAACCTGCTGCTGGCCAACGCCCGAAGCTTCGAAGAACTGGCCATCGTTGCCCCACTTCAACAGTTGCGTGCGCGCGCGACCGTCGCGGGTGACCCCGGCGTACATCAGGTCGCCAACCTCACTTTCGCCCGACCCGGCGCGCTTGTAGCCGACGACGATGTCGAACTCGTCCGACGGGGCGAGATCCAGCTCAAGGTTCATGTGCGTGTCGAGCGTCCGCAGATAGTCCTGGATCGCCTTGACCGGCGCCCCGGCTGCACGCGCCGAGCGATAAAGGCTGGAGCCGACGATCCCGCGAATCCGCAACGGGGTATCGTCCACCCGGATCGGCTTGCGGATCAAGGCCAGCGCGCCGCCCCTCCGTTCAACCGCAAGGTCGAGATCGAAGCGCGCGCGAAAGTTCAAATCATCGAGCGGGCGCGGCTGGGTCGCCGAGGTGCGGCGGCCCAACGTCAGGTCGAAGCGCGTGCCCGCCGAAATGTCGCTCAGCGGCAAGGCGGCGGCGACCATTGATTCGATTCTTGCAGCATCGCCACTGCCGACGCCAGCACGCTGGAGCATCCGCCCAAAACTGTCGCCTTGGCCGAGCGTGGCGACGAGCTGAATAGTCGGGCGTTCGGGGGCGTTGGCGAGCGGGATGACTGCCGCGGTCGCCCCCATCCGCCGTCCGCTGTCGCCTCCCAGCGCCAGCGGCATGATCATCTGGCTGCGGAATTCGTCGCGCACCGCGCCATCGACGCGCATCGTCGGCGCGGCCTCGACCGCGTCGAAGCTGGGCCAGAACACCAGCGCGCTGGCGGATAGCCCGAACATCGTCGCCATCCCGCGCAGCCAGCGACCGCTGCCGATATCGAGCGCCAGATCGGGCACCCAGTCGGTGTCGCGCAACGCGGGCAAGTGATCGTAACGCAATTCGTGCGCCAATTGACGCCAGTCCTTACGGGCCGAGCGGCGCAGGCGGGTGGCGGATTGGTTAGCCGGGATGGCTTGCGCGAGCGACAGCGCGGCAGGTGCGGCATGCGCGGGCGCAAACGCTTCGCGCGTGCCGAAGCGGCCTGCCAACTGTTCGCGCGATTTAAACAACCCCGCCCCTTTCGTCCGGCGCAATCTGGCGGCCCGTTCAGCCGCACGAACCCTTGGCGCCCGATCTCCGATCAATCGCGGCCTTTTGTGCGCCCACAAAGTTAATCTCGACTTAAATCAGCCTACTGGCGAGTCCCCGCGCGGTAAAGCGTTGTCCGCAGGCGACGATGGTCAGCCGCTTGAACCGGCGGGCATCCGCTGCCACATCTGGGCAACGATGACCGCGCGGCCATCCTTTGTGTCTACACGCCCCCACCTCTCCGCGAACCGCGGCGACGGCATCGTCAAGGCCGTGCTCGGCCCGACCAACACCGGCAAGACTCATCTCGCGATCGAGCGGATGATCGCGCATTCGAGCGGTGTGATCGGCTTTCCGCTGCGGCTGCTGGCGCGCGAGGTTTACGACAAGGTCCGCGCCATCAAAGGTGATAGCAGGGTGGCGCTGATCACCGGCGAGGAGCGGATCGAGCCCAAGGACGCGCGCTGGCTGCTGTGCACCGCAGAAGCCATGCCGGCGCGCCCCGACCTGGCGTTCGTTGCGCTCGACGAGGCGCAGATCGGCGCAGATCCCGAACGCGGGCATATCTTCACCGATCGGCTGCTCCACACCCGCGGGCGCGAGGAAACGATGCTGCTGGGATCGGCGACGCTTGCGCCGCTGGTCCGTACGCTGCTGCCCGAGGCCGAGATTATCACCCGTCCGCGGTTTTCCACACTCACCCACACCGGTCCGCGCAAACTCAGCCGGATCCCGCCGCGCAGCGCAATCGTCGCGTTCTCGGCCGAGCAGGTCTATGCAGTGGCCGAGATGCTGCGCCGGTTTCGCGGCGGCGCGGCGGTGGTGATGGGCGCGCTCAGCCCGCAGACGCGCAACGCCCAGGTTGAGCTGTTCCAGTCGGGCGAGGTCGACTACATCGTCGCCACCGACGCCATCGGGATGGGGCTCAATCTCGATATCGGCCACGTCGCGTTCGCCGGCCTGAGCAAGTACGACGGCCACCGTCAGCGCCGCCTGACCCCGGCTGAAATGGCCCAGATCGCGGGCCGCGCGGGGCGACATCAACGCGACGGGACGTTCGGGACGCTGGCGGGCAGCGGCGGCGCCTCGCCCGAGTTCACGCCGGAGGAAGTCTATGCGATCGAGGAGCACCGCTTTGCTCCGCTGACCCGGCTGTACTGGCGCGAGGCTGACCCGCGGTTCGATTCGCTCGCTACGCTGATCGGCGATCTCGAAGCTCCGCCCGACGATCCTGCGCTGGCCCCGGCGCCGCCCGCGATCGATCTGGCGGTGCTCAAGTTGCTCACCGAGGACGCGGATATCGCCCGGACAGTGCGTAGCCCGGCGCTGGTCCGGCGGCTGTGGGCGGCGTGCTCGCTGCCCGATTTCCGCAAGCTCGGTACCGACCAGCACGCGCGCTTCGTTGCCCGGTTATGGCAGGATCTGGGCACGGGCAACGGCCATGTCGGCGGCGATTATATCGCGCAGGCCATCGCCCAGCTCGATCGCACCGGGGGCGATATCGACACGCTCCAGCAACGCATCGCATCGATCCGCAGTTGGGCCTACATCGCCCAGCGGCCCGATTGGGTGCTCGCCCGCGACGAGATGGCGGCGCGCGCGCGCGCCGCCGAAGCGCGGCTGTCCGATGCGCTCCACGCGCGGCTGACCGAACGCTTCGTCAACCGCCGCACGACGGTGCTGATGCGCAAGCTGGGGGCAGACGCGGCGTTGCTGCCGGTACGGCAGGAAGAAGACGGCGTGGTCACCGTCGACGACGAGCCGATCGGCAAACTTGCCGGGTTTCGCTTTGAAGTCGATCCGGCCGCGCGCGCGGGGGATCGCAAGCTGCTCCTCGCCGCCGCCGAGCGGCACTTGCCCGAACTGCTGTCGGGGCGAGCCAGGGCCTTGGTCGAAGGCGCGGGTGACGTATCGGTGGCCGAGGACGGGCAGCTTTATTGGCAAAGCGAGGAAGTCGCCCGGCTTGATCGTGGCCGCTCGCTACTCGCGCCGCGAATCGTCCTCGCCCCGGCGCTGTCCAAGATCGATCCGGCGGCACGCGCAGCAATACAGGACGCACTCGAGCGGACGATGGCAGACCGAATCGTGCGGTTGCTCGCCCCGCTGGCCGCAATCGAGGCGGCGGCGCGTGATCCGCAGGCGGGCGCGGCGCTGCGGGCGTTGGCGTTGCGCCTGGTCGAGGCTGGGGGGGTATTGCCGCGCAGCGCAGCGCTTGAATCCCTGTTACCTGAGCAGCGCGATCGGTTGCGGACACTCGGCGTCCGAATCGGCGCGCTCGATCTTTTTCATCCAGCGCTGTTACGAACTGCGCCGCTGACCTTGTGGGCCGCAATGGCGCGAGTCTGGGGGATTGCCACCGCCGCGTTGCCGGAAGCGTTGCTGGCGGTGCGCAAGGAAGCCGGAGCGGTGGCCGGGTACCGCGCGCTCGGCGCCGAATCGCTCCGCATCGATCTGGCCGAGAAGCTGCTGCGTGCCGCCCATGCCAAGCGGGTAACTGCCCCGCGCCGCCGATTCGTGCTCGATCCGGCGCTGGCGGTATCGATGGGGCTGTCGACTGCCGGATACGCCCGGCTGCTGCGACTTGCCGGGTTTGAGGTACGCCCCCCGCGCCCGCTTGAGCCAAAGCGGCCCGGTCCTCCCGCTCCGCCGCTGTGGCAATGGCGCCCGCCGAGTTCGCGTGAATCGGCCCGGCCTCCTTCGCCCCCCCGGCCTTCGCGTGAAGCCTTCGCTGCATTGACCGCATGGGCCGCCGGATGAGCGACAGCGAGACGCTGCGGCTCGACAAGCTGCTATGGTTCCTGCGCCTTGCCCCGACCCGCGTGGCTGCACAGGAGCGGATCGCGACCGCTCGCATCCGCCTCAACGGACGGCGGGTAGAGCGCAGCGCGCAGGCTATTCACATCGGCGACGTGCTGACTTTGCCCGCCGGTGAACGGGTCGAGGTAATCGAGATCGTCGCACTGCCGGTCCGCCGCGGCGCAGCGCCCGAAGCGCAAGCCTGCTACCGCAAGCTTGACGCCCTCGCCCCATTCGCCATAGCACCGGCTCAAACGGCCCAAACATCGGGGGAACCGCCGCAATGACTTACGTCGTCACCGACTCGTGTATCAAGTGCAAGTACATGGACTGCGTCGAGGTCTGCCCGGTCGACTGTTTTTATGAAGGCGACAACATGCTCGTCATCAACCCCAGTGAGTGCATCGACTGCGGGGTGTGCGAGCCCGAGTGCCCTGCCGAGGCGATCCTGCCCGATACCGAGAGCGGGCTGGAACAATGGCTTGAGCTCAACACCAAGTTCTCCGCTGAATGGCCGAACATCACGGTCAAGAAGGATTCGCCCGACGACGCCGACGAGCACAAGGGCGAAGAGGGCAAGTTCGAAAAGTACTTCTCGGCAGAGCCCGGCGAGGGCGATTGACGGCTTTCCGTGTCTCCGATTCCCGCCTCGCAGGCGCGAGCGGATGC
The DNA here is from genome assembly GCA_031370725.1 of Novosphingobium sp. Lineage (GTDB taxonomy): Bacteria > Pseudomonadota > Alphaproteobacteria > Sphingomonadales > Sphingomonadaceae > Novosphingobium. The sequence goes on along the minus strand of JANMQW010000156.1, from coordinate 6,020 downwards.
GGGGGTGGAAATTTTCTTGTGGCCATGTTATATAATTGGACAAGCAGCGGGTTCGGAAACTTCGGAACCGCGCGATCCGCAGATCTGATCCGCAAGTTTACATAGGCAGGAAACCAGCTCAACCGATCGATGCGCGCACCGACCGGGCGTGCGGCCATGGGCAGGCCGCGGCTTTCGCCACTCGGACTTTGCTCCCTCGTTCGCTTAGGCCGGGTTTCCCGCCGCGATGAAAGGACATGACATGGCCACCAAGGCTCTCGCCTTCGATGTCGGCGATTACGTCGTTTATCCCAAGCACGGCGTCGGCCGCGTGGTCGAGCTGCAGCGCGAGGAAATCGCGGGGATGCAGCTTGAGCTCTATGTCCTGCGCTTCGAGAAGGAACGCATGACGCTGCGGGTTCCGGTGGGCAAAGTCGAGGCGATCGGCATGCGCAAGCTGTCGAGCGACAAGACGCTCAAGGAAGCGCTCGAGACGCTGACCGGCAAGCCGCGGGTCAAGCGTACGATGTGGTCGCGCCGCGCGCAGGAATACGAAGCGAAGATCAATTCGGGCGATCTCGTCTCAATCGCCGAAGTGACCCGCGACCTGTTCCGCGCCGACGACCAGCCCGAACAGAGCTATTCCGAACGGCAGATTTTCGAAGCTGCGTCGTCGCGCCTGGCGCGAGAACTGGCAGCGATGGAGAAGACCGACGAGCCGGCCGCGCTCAAGAAGATCCTCGCGATCCTCAACGAGCACGCGCCGAAATATTACGCCGAACCCGCCTGAAGGCCGGCGCATAAAAACGTTGGGGCCGTCGGGAAACCGGCGGCCTTTTTCGTTTTTGCGACAGACGTCGGCACGGCACCGCCTCAACCGAACTGAGCCGCTCGTCGGACCGAGTCGACGTTTGGCAGACATGCTCGCGACCTTTTGCCGCCTCAGTGTATTAAGTCGATAATACACAAACCCAGCTTATTGGCGGAGAGTCTCGCAATGAACTTCAAAACATTCCTGCGCGGCATGGCGCCGCTCGCCGCAATCGCGATGGCCGCCGCCGCCTCGGGCGGTTGCGACAAGATGCACGTTTCGATCAACGGCGAGGATGGCAAGAAGCTCGCCGACCTCGACCTCACCGGCACGCCCCCCAGCGAAGTCACGCTGCTCGGTCCCGATACGGTGCGCATCGTCCAGGGCGACACATTCGCGATCAGCGTCGATGGCGACGCGAGCGTTGCAGAGAAAATGCGCTTCACCCTCAACGACGGCGCGCTGGGCATCCTGCGCGAGGATGGCAAGTGGTCGAGCGGGGACACCGTAACGGTCAACGTCACCATGCCCGCGCCAAGCAAGCTGGTGATGGCCGGATCGGGCAAAATCGATTCTTCGACGCTGGACACCAAATCGGCACGAATCACGATCGCCGGATCGGGCACCGTCGAGACCCACGCCGTCGCAACCGATCAGCTTAAGGTGGATGTCGTCGGTTCGGGCAAGATCGTCGCCGCTGGCACCGCCAAGTCGCTCAAACTGACCATCGCGGGCAGCGGCGATGCACGGCTCGATGCGCTCAAGGTCGACGAGGCCAAAGTCGATATCGCCGGATCGGGCAGCGCCGCGTTTGCCTCGGACGGCACCGTTAAGGCCAAGATCATGGGTTCGGGCGAGGTTCGGGTGATCGGCCGAGCGACTTGCAAGGTCACCGCGATGGGTTCGGGTCGGCTGGTCTGCGAGCCCGCCGCCAGCGCCGAAACGAAGCCCAAAGGCGCTAAGCCGAAAGCGTAGTTCAGCCAATCGCAACCCCGTGCTGCTAAGGCCTGTCCTTCAACAGCGCGGGGTCGCCATGTCCGTTCGTATCGCTTTTGCCGCGCCACTTGCGGCCCTCTTGCTCTCCGGTTGCCTGGCAAAGACCGCGTTCGATGTGGTGACGCTGCCGGTCAAGGTTGCCAGCAAAGGGATCGATCTGGCGACCACCAGCCAGTCTGAGGCCGACCAGAAGCGCGGCAAGGAAATCCGCCAACGCGAGGAGCGGCTGGGCAGGCTCGAGCGCGAGTTCGGGAAGCTCCAGACGCAATGCCTGCGCGGCGACGTGCGCGCCTGCGAGCGGCAATCGTCGATCAAGGCCCAAATCGACGAGATCGGGCCGACGATTCCGTACGAAGCCAAGTAGCTTCCCAAACCACACCCAACCCCGCTCATGCTGAGCGGATGTGGTGGTCGGGCGGGGAAGCAGGACCTTGGATGTTAAGCCGCCGCCCTCCGCAGACGATCGTTGATCGCCGTCCCGATCCCGCCTTCGGGGACCGAAGCGACGGCAATGCGCGGCAGCGGAGCGGCATTCGCCTCGTGCAAGCAACGATAGAGCCGGGCAGCAGCCTCTCCCAGGTCGCCTGCTGCCGATAGCGTGATCTGGCCACGCACAGAGCCGAACCCGATCAAGTACTCATCCGGCGCCGCATCTTCCGCGCTTAGCCGAAGCGGTTTGGACGGCGCGTAGTGGCTGGACATCTGCCCCGGCGCTTCGATTCCGCCGAACGCTTCCAACGCCTCGTTCCCCGCGCCCAGGATCGCCACGATCCGTTCGCGGTCGATCGGACCGGGGCGCAGGATTTGCCAGCGGCCATTGCTGCGCAACGCGACGATGGTCGATTCGAGCCCGGCCGCACAAACCCCGCCATCGAGGATCAGCGACACCGCATCGCCGAGCGAGGCGGCGACATGCGCAGGCTCGGTCGGGCTGATCGCGCCGCTGCGATTGGCCGACGGTGCGGCCAGCGGAAAATCGCAGGCTTCGAACAATGCGCGCATCAGCGGGTGCGCGGGGCAGCGCAGCGCGACCGTCGCCAACCCCGCCGTCACCGCAGGGGCCAGCCGAGCATCGGTGCGCAATGGCAGCACCATCGTCAGCGCGCCAGGCCACAGCTTTGATGCCAAAGCCTCGGCCCGTTCGTCGGTTTCGGCCAGCGTCTGTGCGACCGCAAAATTGGCGACATGGACGATTAGCGGGTTGAACGAAGGGCGGCCTTTGGCGCGATAGATCGCTGCCACCGCCACATCGCGATCGGCGCGTGCGGCAAGGCCATAGACCGTCTCGGTTGGCACCGCGACGAGGCCACCATCCCGGAGGATGGCAACAGCCTCGTCCAGCGCGTCCTCTCCCGCAATCTTGGGGCCAGCAATCCGAAGCATTGTCCCATCCACGGCGGCGGCTATAGGCTTGCCGTTCCAGCCATCAAGGAAAAGCGAATGGCCTTTGCCGCCCCCACCTCAGACCAGCTACTCGCGCTACAGGCTTGCGCGGGGATCGCCGAGCTTGCCGGGCACGATCGCTTCGCCGCCGCAAGCGATGATGTGGTCCAGGCGATCGCTGAAGGCATCGCCGCTTTCGCCGAGGGCGAATGGGCTCCGCTCAACCGGCTGGGCGACACCGAAGGCGCGACACTCGCCAACGGCACCGTCACCTTGCCCAAGGGCTTTCGCGAGGCCTACCGCCATTTTGTCGAGCAAGGCTGGAACTCTATCTCCGGTCCCGAGGACTTCGGCGGGCAGGGGCTGCCGTTCAGCCTGGCGACGTGCGTGCTGGAAACCTGCGGCACCGCCAACATGGGCTTCACCCTGCTGCCGATCCTGACGGTGGGCGCGATCGAGGCGATCCATCACCACGGCAGCGCGGCGCAAAAGGCGCTGTACCTGCCCAGGCTGGTCAGCGGCGAATGGTCGGGAACGATGAACCTGACCGAACCGCAGGCCGGCAGCGACGTCGGTGCACTGCGCACGACGGCCACGCCAATCTCGCACGGCGAACATGCGGGCAAATACCGCATCTCCGGGACAAAGATCTACATCACCTTTGGCGAGCACGATTGTGCCGACAACATCGTCCACCTCGTCCTCGCCCGCACCCCCGGCGCACCCGCCGGGAGCCGCGGGATATCGCTGTTTATCGTCCCCAAGCTCCACGTCGCCGCCGATGGTACGTTGGGCGCGCGCAACGATCTGCGCTGCGCGAGCATCGAGCACAAGCTGGGGATCAACGCCTCACCCACCTGCGTGATGGCCTATGGCGACGGTTCGACCAGCGGCGGTGACTGCATCGGCGATTTGATCGGGCACGAGAATGAGGGCCTCAAGGCGATGTTCACGATGATGAACTCGGCGCGGATCAACGTCGGCAGCCAAGGCGTCCAGATCGCCGAGCGCGCGCTCCAGGCCGCGCAGGAATACGCTATCGGCCGGGTCCAGTCGGCGCGTGCCGGTTCGGCCGACAAGACGCTGGTGGCCATCGTCGAGCATCCCGATGTGCGGCGGATGCTGCTGCGGATGCGCGCGCTGACCGAAGGCGCACGGGCGCTGCTGTACTACACCGCCGGGCAGGTCGATCGCGGCACGCTGGGCGATGCTGCGGCGCAGGCGCGCGCAGACTGCCTGGTGCCGATGATCAAGGCATGGGGCACGGACATCGGGGTGGAAGTCGCCAGTCTGGGCGTGCAGATCCACGGGGGCATGGGCTTCATCGAGGAAACCGGCGCCGCGCAGCACTATCGCGACGCGCGCATCGCGCCGATCTATGAGGGCACCAACGGCATCCAGGCGATGGACCTCGTCACCCGCAAGCTGGGCTACGAAGGCGGCGACGTTCTGCGCGCCCTGTTCGCCGATGTGGCAAAGGAGACCGCCAATGACCTTGGGGGCGAGCTGGCCGCGCTGGCGCTCGATTGCCGCGAGGTAACCGAGTGGATGGTCGGTGCCTCGCTCGACGATCGCCTTGCCGGAAGCGTTCCATTCTTGACGATGGCGGCCACGGCGGTGGCAGGATGGCAGCTCCAGCGCGAGACGGCCATGGCCTCGGGCGCGCTGGCGGCGACCAAACCGGTGGTGACGCGCTATTTCGCCGAGCATCTTGCCCCCGAAGCGCGCGGACTCAAGCGTGCGGCAATGGCCGGTGCGGACCTGCTTTACGCGCTCGACGCCGAGACGCTGGCGGGATGACCGATTCGCTGGTGCGGATCGCCGCGGCGCTTGAGCGGCTGGCTCCGCGCGCGCCTCCGCCGACCGATTGGGACGCGCACCCCGGATATGTCTGGGATAGCGCCGGGGTCCGCGCGGTCGAGCGAATTGAAGCCCCGCCGCTCGCGCTGCTCAGGGGGATCGACGCGCAGAAAGCCGCAGCTGCGACTAACGTCGCTCGGCTCGCCAGCGGCGCGGCGGCGCACGACATGCTGTTGTGGGGCGCGCGCGGCATGGGCAAATCGGCACTGCTGCGCGCCGCCGTTGCCGCCGCGCAAGCCGAGCGGCCGGGTGCGCTAGCGTTGGTCCAGGCTGCGCCCGATGCGCTGGCCAGCCTGCCCGCGCTGTTCGCCGCATTGCGCGCCCGCGAGCGGCGGTTCCTGGTGTTCCTCGACGATCTCGGGTTCGAAAGCGGAGACGCACTGGAAGCTCGGCACTTGCGCAGTTTGCTAGAAGGCGGTGTCGAGGCACGCCCCGCCAACGTCCGTCTTGCCGTCACGAGCAACCGCCGCGCGATCCTCGAACGCCACCTGTCGGAGCAAGATGAACCGATAAATCCGCGCGACGCGGTCGACGACAAGCTCGCGCTGGCCGACCGCTTCGGACTGAGCCTGGGTTTCCACGCGTGCAGCCAGGACGATTACCTGGCAATCGTGTCGGGCTATGCCGAAGCAGCCGGATTGGCGTGGGAGCCGGGCGATGCGCTCGAATGGTCCAAACGCCGTGGCAGCCGGTCTGGACGGGTCGCGTGGCAGTACGTCACCGAACTGGCGGGGCGGGTGGGGAAAGCGCTAACCTAGTTCCGAAACTGCTCGTTCGGGGCGGCGATGTTGCCCTTCAGCGAATCGGGCAGTTCGACCCGATCGTTGACCGAGGTCGATTTGACCGCGACGATTGCTGCCGATGGCGTCGCGCCGGGCGCGACGACCCGCCAGATCGCCCCGCCGGTGTCGTCGCTGATCAACAGCGCGCCGTCCTTGGCCCATGTCACCCACACTGGACGCCCGTGCGCGCGATCGTCCTTCGAAAGGAA
>JANMQW010000155.1:0-7510 GCA_031370725.1 Novosphingobium sp. | reverse complement strand
CCCCCGCCGCCCCGTTCGCGGCCTTCGCCGTTGCCGAAGCTCCAGTCCCACGAGCTGCCGCGACCTCCACGACCGCGTCCGCCCATCATCATCGCCATCATCGGCCAGCCCGGACCCCGTCCGCGACGACCTTCGTTGCATCCGTACATGCGCATTTGCGCGTTCCTTTCGTTATGCATCTAAGATGGCGCTAAGATATATCTTTTAACAAGCCATGCAAGCCCCCGGTGCAAATTTTCTCAACGCGCCTATCTTGAGCTGCGATGTCCGACCTGTTTGCCGCCGATGTCCCGCTCCAACCCGCCGCCGCGCCTTCCGAGGATGCGCCGCTGGCCGACCGGCTGCGCCCGCAATCGCTCGAGGAGGTGGTCGGGCAGGAGCACCTGACCGGCCCCGAGGGCGCGATCGGGCGGATGGTCGCAGCGGGCAAGCTGTCCTCGATGATCCTGTGGGGGCCACCAGGGACGGGAAAGACCAGCATCGCCCGGCTGCTGGCCGATGCGGTGGGGATGCGCTTCGTTTCGCTTTCGGCGGTGTTCTCGGGGGTAGCCGACCTCAAGAAGGCGTTCGCCGAGGCGGCGGCGATGGCAAAGGCGGGGCAAAAGACGCTGCTGCTGGTGGACGAAATCCACCGCTTCAACCGCGCCCAACAGGACGGTTTCCTGCCCTTCGTCGAGAATGGCACCGTCACCCTGATCGGCGCGACGACCGAAAACCCCAGCTTCGAACTCAACGCCGCGCTGCTCAGCCGCGCGCAGGTGCTGATCCTCCACCGCCTCGATCACAAGGCCTTGTGCGCGCTACTTGAGAAGGCCGAAGCCAATGTCGGTCGTCCCCTGCCCGTCACCGCGGCGGCGCGCGATGCGCTGGTAGCGGCGGCCGATGGCGACGGGCGGTTCCTGCTCAATCAGGCCGAGACGTTGTTCGATGTCGGCCTCGAACAGCCGCTCGATCCGGCGGGGCTCTCGCAGTTTCTCCAGCGCCGGGTCGCGGTCTACGACAAGGATCGCGAGGGCCACTACAACCTGATCTCGGCGCTCCACAAATCGCTGCGCGGGTCGGACCCGCAGGCTGCGCTGTATTACATGGCACGGATGCTGGTCGCGGGCGAAGAGCCACTGTTCGTGCTGCGTCGCCTGGTCCGTGCCGCTGTCGAGGACGTCGGCCTCGCCGATCCGCAGGCGCTGGTGCAGTGCCTCGCCGCCAAGGACGCCTACGAGTTTCTCGGCTCGCCCGAGGGCGAACTGGCGATCGTCCAAGCCTGTCTGTATCTCGCCACCGCACCCAAATCGAACGCGGTCTATATGGCGCAGAAGGCGGCGTGGCGCAGCGCGAAGGAAACCGGATCGCTGATGCCGCCCGCCAATATCCTCAACGCACCAACCGAGCTGATGAAGGACATCGGTTATGGCCAGGGCTATGCCTATGACCACGATGCCGAAGACGGCTTTTCGGGCGCCAGCTATTGGCCCGACGAATTGGCTCCGCAAACCTATTACCGCCCGGTCGAACGCGGCTTCGAACGCCAGGTGGCCGAGCGGATCGCCTATTGGGATAAACTGCGGCGCGAGCGTGCGTAAGTTCGAACGGTTCGCGTGCATCGACTGGTCGGGGCAGGCGGTCGCGCGGCCCAAAGGACTGGCGGTTGCCGAGTGCGAGAACGGCGATGCCGCCCCGCAACTTGTAGCGCGGACAAACGGCTGGTCGCGCGAGGAAATTTTAAGTTGGCTGATCGAGCAAGCTGACATCGGGGCCGACTTGATCGTCGGGCTCGACCTCTCACCTGCTCTCCCCTTCGCAGACGCAGACAGCTATTTTCCGGGCGCTTCGCAGCAGCCGAGTGGTGCACGCGCGCTATGGAAACTGATCGACGAAACTTGCGCCAATGAGCCGCATCTGGGCGCGAGCAGTTTCGCCGATCACCCCGCCTTTGCACCCCACTTTCGCCGTCACGGTGGGCGCGAGGGCGCAGTGTTCGGTGGCGGTGCAGGCCGCTTCCGCGCGGTCGAACACCGTCAGCGCGGCAGCGGGGTATCGCCAGTAAGCTGCTTCAACCTCGTCGGCGCGGCGCAAGTCGGCAAATCGAGCCTGACCGGAATGCGCGTGCTCCATCGCCTCTCCGGCCGCGTGCCCGTCTGGCCGTTCGACCCGGTGCCCGCACGCGGCCCGCTGATCGTGGAAATCTACACCTCGATCGCCGCGCGCGCCGCCGGGGTCCGCAAGGGCCGCAGCAAGCTGCGCGATGGCGAAAGCCTCGACGTCGCGCTGGGCGTTCTGGGCAGTAAACCGCACGCGCCACTCGCCAAATATGACGATCACAGCACCGACGCGATCCTTACCGCCGCATGGCTGCGCGCCGTCGCGCACGATCCCACGCTGTGGAATCCGCCGGGCTTTGACGCAGTCCGCCGCACCGAAGGCTGGACCTTCGGCGCGCGCTGACGCATGGGGCGTGACAGCGCCGGCTTAGCTCAGTTGGTAGAGCACCTGATTTGTAATCAGGGGGTCAGGGGTTCGAATCCTCTAGCCGGCACCATTTTAAGGCCTGAAAACAGTATATTATGGATCCCTGGAGAACTCAATGGAGCCGAGAGATCGCTGAAGGCTCCATATAGGCTCCATCGGTCGGGACTTCCACAGAAACACGAAACTATCGATCGCGCTTTGCGGGTCGTTGGTCGCGGTCCATCCGTTCCGTCGAAATCTCGTCGAATGAATTCAGGCTCAAATTTCCTGGCAAATGATTGCATGCTCGCCATGCAATGGGTTGCAGGATCACCCTTTATGAAGCCGCATTGGCGGAGGCCGAAGTCGCGGGCGGTGTAACCGCGCGGCAAGCTGCAATCGCCGCATTCGAGAAAGCGGATTCCATGTTCCGCCTTATCCATTGGCTTCGGAAATACGGCGGCCCGACTTTCGGCTTTTTGGGTTTGCTCGGGGTGGTGGTCCAGGTTCTCGGATGGGGTTCCACCGGGCAGCGACGGAACCGTGTCAACATCTTCGGTCATTGTTCGACCCCGCCATTCGATAGCCCTAGTTCGAGGCGACCGGATCGACCATTTCGCAAAAAGCGATGGTGTCGGTCGGGTCGCGGAAGGTCCGGGCGGACATGCCGATTTCCGCCGCGTGGCGATGAAGTTCGGCTTCCTCGCGGTAAATCAGGTGCCAGTCCATGACCGCATCCATCCAGCCGATCGCGAGATGACCGGGGAGGAAATTCGCGAGCATGATCTCGCCGCCGGGCGCCAGACAATCCTTCATCAGGCGGTGGAGCAGCGACATCGCGCGCGTGTCGAAATAATCGGTGAGGCCCAAGGTATAGATCAGGTCGAACCGCTCGCCGCGTTTGGCGGCGTTGCGGAGGAAGTGGATGACATTGGCCTGTTCGGCGCGGATCGTGGCGCCGTGGTTGGCGCGCACGACGTCGAGCGACAGCGCGTCCTGATCGACGGCGACGATATTGCTCACATCGCGCCCGACAAGCGGGTCTGCCTCGCGCAGATGCCCGCAGGCCAGCGCACAAATCCGCTTTCCCGCAGCCCAGGCCGCTGCGAGCCGCTGCTCGGCATAGTCGCGTCGCTGGCGCACGGCTTCGTTGACGGGAAACGCAATCGAATGCTCGAACATGGCAGCGGCACGCGACGAGGTTCCCTTCGGCGGCAGCCCGTCATAGGCCAGATCGATCAACTCGGCATCGCCGGCGTAACCTCGCGGCTTCAGAGCCGCGCGCGCGGTATAGGGATCTTCCATCAGCAACGTGTGAAGCGGGTGCGCGTGCAACGCCTGTCGCGCGGTCGGCCACCGGGCGGGATCGGCATGGTCGGCGAACAATTTGCCCGCCAACATCGGGTAAGCGGTTTGGAGGTGGCCTGCCTCGATAGCGCGCAGGGTCTGGTCGAAGAAGCGGGTATTATGCACGATGATTCCCCGATGTTTTCGGAAATTTGAAAAGCCCGAGAGCAACTTTGCCCGGTTCGGGTGTGACGACATCCCAAACCAGCCCAAGGCGCTGAAGCGCCGTGATGATGACCGCGTTGAGATCGAGCTGACCGGGTAAAACCCCGTGACGATGCGACCGCGGAAAACGGTGATGGCTGTTGTGCCAGCCGTCACCGAAAGTCAGTAGCCCCAGAACGAGATTGTTCCGACTGCCATTGGCAAGCACGAAATCAGCAGACCCGAAGCGATGCCCGACCGAGGCGACCGCCCAGACGACGTTGTGGAGTACCGTGGTCCGCAGGCAGCCGCCAACCAGCATGGCGTGCCAGCCCGCTTGCGCGCCGCCAAATACCCAACCGTAGCCGTAAGGCAGTGCGAGTGAGGCAATCAGCCAAAGCAGGTGCGTTCTCGAAAACACCCGGATGACCGGATCCTTGCGCAATCCTTTGCCAAAGACGGTTGCATCGGTCGCAGTCGCATCGAACATCCAGCCGATGTGCGAATGGAGCATGCCACGCAGGCCCGACAGCGGTTCGCCGGTAGGACCGAAATAGGGCGAATGGACATCGCCCGGCTGATCGGCATAAGCATGGTGCCGGCGATGATCGAGCACCCACCGCTCGACCGATCCTTGAAAGGCCATCGTTCCGAAAGCCGCGAGCACCGAAGCGAAGACCGGTCCGGTCTTGAACGAAGCGTGCGAAAAATACCGGTGGAGCCCAAGCGCCACGCCCAGACCGACCAGAAGATAGAACAACAAGAACGCGGTGGCGTCGATCCAGCCAAGACCATCGCTTGCAATATGGCCGACCGCCAACACGCTGCCTCCGAGCGGCAGACCGATCAGAAAGCAATTCTCCAGCTGCTTGCGCCGGGCTGGCCAGCCACCGACGAGAACGCCGCTGCGGGGGAAAGTAGGGGGGTTGTTGATCATGGTTTTTCCAGCTTCAGAAGGTCGTCGGCGGCGTCGATGACGGCGCGGTCGTGCGACACGCAGATGACGACGGCCTGCCGTTCGCGCGCATAGGTCCGCAGCGTGGCGGCAACGAGTTCGGCATTGGTCTGGTCGAGCGCCGCGGTCGGTTCGTCGGCGAGCAGGATCGCGGGGCGGCAACTTAGTGCCTGGGCAAGCGCAACACGTTGCTTCTCGCCGCCCGATAGCTTTTCGGGCGTGTGGTCGAGTTTCGACTCCATGCCCAGAGCGCGCAGGATCGACAGCCCCTCTTCCTCGGCTTCGGGCATGCCCCGGATAGCGGCGGCAAGGCGGACGTGTTCGCGTGCGGTCATCACGCCAACCAGGCGGCTGGTCTGGAACACCAGACCCAAATGCTCGCGCCGCCATTTGGCTTGTCCGGCAGGGCGTAGTCCGGTCAGGTTCTGCGACCCCCACAAGATCATCCCCCGCGTTGCCCGCACGGTAAGCGACAGGACCGACAGCAACGTCGTCTTGCCCGACCCCGACGGCCCCCCGATGACGTGGAAGCGACCGGATTCGAACGAGCGCGACAGCGGCGCAAGGGTCATTTTCTCCACCTGCCCCTCGATCACCGAGTGGGCGACATGATCGAGCGAAAGCGCCGCCACCCCCATGATCGGCGATATGGCGGGCGATGTAAGCGGCGCAGTCACCGCTTCAGCCCCACGGTCACGCGCAGACCGACCAGCGCCGGCGGCACCGCGCCGTCGAACGCGATGATGGCTTCGCGTACGTCCCGGTCGAACCGGTCGGTCGGATCGAGCGACCGTGCCGTGCGCCGCCCCATCACGCTCGCCAGAGTGGTTACATGTCCCGTCCAGCGCCGGGGCTGCCCTTCGACCCAGACTTCGGCGGCCTGCCCCGGCCTGACCAGTGCGGCATCGCGTTCGTTGATCTCGGCGCGGACGATCAGCCGCGACACATCGCCCACCACGATCAGCGGGGTTCCGGCGCTCGCCCCCGAAAATTCGCCTTCGCGACGCAGAATTTGCAACACCCGCCCGGCGATCGGGCTCTTCAGGATGCATTGTTCGGCCATGGCCCGCGCCGTCTGTACCGCACCGCGCGCCATCGCCGCTTCGGCGTGCTTTTCCGCCCGCTCGCTGTTCAGCGCACCATTGCGCAGCCGGTCGAGCCGGGCAGCTGATGCGTCCAGCACGGCCCCGGCGGCGTCACGTTCGTTGGTGCGGGCGTCGAGCTCGCGTCTCGAAACAAACCCTCTTTCGATCAGTGCGCTAGCTTGATCGAGCCGCTGCTGCTGGTTGCGGGCAACGCTGCGCGCCGCAACGACATCGGCGCGAGCCGCCGCGATCTCTTCCAGCCGTGCCCCCGCGTCGATCGTGTCGGCAGACGCCGCAGCCCGCGCCGCGTCTGCCTCGCGGGTGATAACCTCGGCGCCGCGCGGATCGCAGGCGATCCGCAACAGGGGCTGGCCGCGACCGACTGCCGCCCCGCGCGCGACGTACACTTGCGCCACCACGCCATCGGCGGCAGCGACCAGTTGGCGCGATTCGTCCGCGCTATCGATCCGGCCCACAGCGGTGGCGATCCAGGGCGTGGGCACTGGGGCGTCCGCGCCCTGAGCGCTGCCGCAGCCCGCGAGCAACAGGGTCAGGGCCAGGGCGCGCCCGGTCACGAGCGGAACACCGCTTCGGGTCCAAACGCCGTGATCGAGCGCCTCGCTGCCAACAGCGCGACAGCCAGCGACACAACCACGGCGCTGAGCGGCACCAGCGCATCGAACAGGTTGAAACTCGCCCATGGCAACAGTCCGCGAAACGCCAGGATCATCACCGGCGTCACCACCAGCGCCGACATCATCGTGACCGCCGCGATCAAGGTCGCGATCCCCGCGACGATCAGGGTGATATCGCGCTGATCCGCCCCGTGGCCGAGCAGCGACACGAAATCCTGATGGTAGCGCTGGATAAAGCGCAGCACCCCGTTTGCGAGCAGGATCGCCATCAGCACCCCGGCCAGCAGCGCCGCCAGCAGGATCGCCATCCCCGCGCCGGTTTTGTTCTGCCAGTAGCGCGACGAACTCGCCTGAAAATCGCCCGAGGCCAGCAGCGTGACTTCGGGAAAGCGCATCGCGGCGGCCTGGCGGGCGGCGGTCAGGTCTTGCGCCTGCCCATTCAGGCTGCCGATCAGAAACGACGTCGAACTCGGGTCCATCCGCAGCAATTCGCGCCCTCGCTCGAACGGCACAACGACATAGGGCGCGCCGAGGAAAGTCGGCATCGTATCGACTGTGCGCGCGAGATGCAGCGTGGTGTCGGAGATCGAGGCCTGTGTGAATAACTGGGGCCCGGTGCCCGACAGGTCGAGCCGCGCGAGGTCCGAGCGATCGACCGCAAAGCCGGTATCGGGCAGTCCCGTGCCATCGACGCCGACGACCGCGACATTGCCGCGCCGCCCCGTCGGCGACCGCCAAGGCGCGAAGCCGAACACCACCCGCCGGAACGTCGCCCCGGGCACATAATGCGCGAGCACGCCAGCATAGTCCTCGCTGATCGGATCGGGAAAGTCGAAGCACTCGACACTGGCCGCGGTCACCCAGAAATCGCCGCCCAGTACCCGCGGCACGACAGCAGA
>JANMQW010000127.1:0-12508 GCA_031370725.1 Novosphingobium sp. | reverse complement strand
AGCACTGCGCGGATTTCCACAGGGTGGTGGGCATAATCGTCGATGATTGTTGCGCCGCCTACCTCGCCGACATTGGTGAAGCGCCGCTTGACCCCGGCGAATTTGGCGAAGCCTTGCTGGATCACCGCATCGGCGCAGCCCAACTCCAGCGCCACCGCAACCGCGGCCAGCGCATTCTGGACGTTATGGCGGCCGGGCATCGGCAGCTCGATCCCCTCGATCCGCCGCGCCGCGCCGTCGCGCTGGCGGATCACCACATCGAAACGGTTGCCGCCCGGAACCGGAGTGACCGCGTCGCCGCGGACGTCGGCCTGGGCGGAAAAGCCATAGGTCGTCACCCGCCGGTCGCGGATGCGTGGAATGATGCCCTGGACCTCGGGATGATCGACGCACAGGATCGCCGCGCCATAAAACGGCACGTTCTCGACGAATTCGACAAACGCTTCCTTTATCCGCTCGAAACTGCCGTAGTGATCGAGGTGTTCGGGATCGATGTTGGTAACCACCGCGATCGTCCCGTCGAGGCGCAGGAAACTGCCGTCGCTCTCGTCCGCCTCGACCACCATCCATTCGCTCGCGCCAAGCCGGGCGTTGGAGCCATAACTGTTGATGATGCCGCCGTTGATCACGGTCGGATCAATCCCGCCTGCATCGAGTACGGCGGCGATCATGCTGGTGGTGGTGGTCTTGCCGTGGGTACCCGCGACCGCGACGGTCGATTTAAGCCGCATCAGCTCTGCCAGCATCTCGGCGCGGCGGACCACGGGAATGCGGCCCTCGAGCGCGGCGGCGACCTCGGGGTTGGTGCGCCGGACCGCGGTGGAGGTCACCACCACCGCCGCGCCCGCGACATTTGCCGCGTCGTGGCCGATCATCACTTTGATTCCGCGCTTGCGCAGGCCCTCGATCACATAGCCTTCGGCGATGTCGGACCCCTGCACGGTATAGCCGAGGTTGTGCATAACCTCAGCTATCCCCGACATCCCGATCCCGCCGATCCCGACGAAGTGGATCGTCCCGATGTCGGTCGCAACGCCTCTCACGCCACCACCTCCTGGCTCGATGTTCGAACAGCGGCGCCCTGATCGACCCGGATCACATCCATCAACGGCTCGCCCCCGAAACTCTCGACCAGATCGGCAAGGTCGCGGACCGCATGGGGCAAACCGCAGTTCCAAGCGCCGTGGGCCGCGTTGGCGAGCGTTTCGGGCTGCATCGCCATCGCCTGGATCTGCTTGGCGAGTTCTTTGGCGGTAAACCCGGTCTGACGGATCGCCCGAGCCCCTCCGGCGGCAACCATCTCGCGCACGTTCCACGCCTGGTGATCGTCGGTGGCGATGGGCAGCGGCACGAGGATCGCCGGGCGGCCCGCAGCGGTCAGTTCGGCGATCGTCGAGGCTCCGGCGCGGCCGATGAACAGGTGCGCATCGGCCAGGCGGCTCGCCATGTCCTCAAAATAGGTGCCCAGCTCAGCAGGGATGCCGTGCTCGGCATAGCGTTTGCGCACCGCGTCGAGGTCTTCGGCGCGGCACTGCTGGGTGACTTGAAGGCGGTGGCACAAGTTGGGTGGAAGCATCGCCAGTCCATCTGGGACGACTTCGCTCAGCACCGACGCCCCCTGGCTGCCGCCGGTGACCAGCACTCGGAACAGACCGTCCTCGGAAAACGTGGGATAAGGCTCGTCGCGTAGCGAGAGAACTTCGGGGCGCACCGGATTACCGACCAGATGGACCTTGCTGGCCAGCTTGGGCTCGAGCCGCTGAACCTCCTTGTAAGATGTTGCAATCGCGTCGACCCGCTTGGCGAGGAACCGGTTGACCCGCCCCAACACCGCGTTTTGTTCATGGATCACCGTGGGGATTTTTGCCGAAGTCGCCGCCAGCAGCCCGGGCAGCGCGGGATAGCCGCCGAACCCGATCACGCACGAAGGCTCAAAACTTTCGAACAGGCGCAATGCCATGCGCCGTCCCTCCCAGATCGCTTTGGCCGCACGCAGCCAACCGAGCGGTCCTCCTTTGAAGCGACCGGCCCCCAGCCTTCCGGCAGGCAGGATATGCGCGGTCAGCGCCTCGGGCTTGCCGGGGATTGCCGCGCCGCGCGCATCGGTGACCAGCGCCACATGATGCCCGCGCGCCTCCAGTTCCAGCGCCAGCGCGAAAGCGGGCAGAATGTGCCCGCCGGTGCCGCCTGCCGCGAGGACAAAATGCCGTGACGCGCCACTCATCGCCGCATCCCCTCGGCAAATGGCGCCAGAGGGTTCAGGGGCGGTCGCGTGGCATCGCGGGTCAGGAACGGGTTGCGGCGAGTGATCGCCAGAAGAAAGCCCACCCCCGCACACAACGCGATCATCGAACTGCCCCCGTACGAGATCAGCGGCAGGGTCATGCCTTTGGACGGAAACAGCTGGAGGTTGACCATGATGTTGATGAACGCCTGGCCGACCAGTTGCGCGGTCAGCCCCGCCGCAGCCAGGATCGTGAACAGGTCGTCCTCATCCTGCAGGCGCATCAGCACGCGCACTGCGATCGCGGCGTAGAGCAGCACGATCACCATGCAGGCGAGCAGACCGAATTCCTCGCCGATCACCGAGAAGATGTAGTCGGTGTGCGCCTCGGGCAGCGCCATCTTCTTGACCCCCAGCCACAACCCAGACCCGGTCCACCCCCCGCTCAGCAAGGTCTTCTGCGCCAGATCCACTTGGTCAAATGCGGTACCGCCCGAGAAGAAGCTGTCGATCCGGTGGGTGGCGTTTGGGTAAAAGAAATAGGCGAGGATCACGAACATGAACAGCCCGCCGACCGCGACTGCGACGCGTTGGATCGGCAGGCCGGAAAGCAGTACCAGCACGAACCACACCCCGCCGAACAGCATCGTTGCACCAAAATCGGGCTGGATCATCAGCAAGGCCGCGACCAACCCCATCAACCCGGTGGCGATCGGGATTACCGGCAGGTTCGGGTCGCACACCCGCCAGCTCAGCACCCAAGCCACCCCCACCGCAAATGCCGGCTTGAGAAATTCAGAAGGCTGGAAGGAAAATCCCAAGTTGATCCAGCGCCTTGCGCCGTTGACCTCGTGCCCGATGACCGGGACCAGCAGCAACGCCCCCAACATCGCCCCGCACAGCAGCACAGCAGCGCGCCGCGCCGCGTCCTTGGGCAGCAACGAGCAGCCGACCAGCGCGAACAGACCCACCGTCAGCCATTTGAGATGAAGCCACAAAAAGTGGAGGTCAGCGATTTGCACCGCACGGGTCGACAGGCGATGTGCGCTGGCTGGCGATCCGGCGGCCACGCCGACCACCCCGATGAGCAGCAGCGCCGCGATCAGCCCCAGCAGCACCCGGTCGATCTCGCGCCACCACACGAGCAGCTGATTGCGGCGGGTGCGGCGATAGCGTTGCCCTGGTCCGACCACGCGCACCGCGCCATCGCGGCCGATCGTGGGAACCCCGCGCGCCGGGTTGTTACCACTCGCGGCGTTCACTGGACGGCCCCTTCGGCGACCAGCGCCGCGACGATATCGCGGAAGGCGTCGCCGCGCGCCTCGAAATCGCGGAATTGATCGAAGCTGGCGCAGGCCGGCGAGAGCATGATCACCTCGCCGGGTTGCGCCGCGGCCATCGCTTGGCGCACCGCATCTCCCAACATCTCGCTGCGCGAGACCGGAATCAACGGCTCGAGAATCTGGGCAAAGCGCGGCCCGGCCTCGCCAATGGTATAAGCAGCGACGACGTTGCCGATGTTGGGCAGACACTCGTCGAGATCGTCGCCCTTGGGCAATCCGCCCAATATCCAGTGTATTCGCGGATAGGCCGCCAGCGCGGGCGCGGTCGAGGCGGGATTTGTAGCCTTGCTGTCGTTGATGAAGCGCACTCCACCGTGCTCGCCGACCAGTTCCATGCGATGGGGCAGACCCTTAAAGCTGGCCAGCGCCGGACGCCACTGCGCCTCGCTCAGCCCCAGAAGGCTTGCGATCTCGACCGCAATCGCTGCGTTTTGAAGATTGTGCGGGCCTTGGAGCGAGGGCCATCCGGCCTGTCCCGCCAGCTTGGCTGGATCGACCACATAGACCCGCTCCGCCCCCCGCGCCGCGGCGCAATCACGCGCGGCCGCCAAGGTGTGCGCATCACCGCAGCCGAATACAGCGTCCTGCGCCGGGCCCTGCATCGCAAACAGCCGCAGCTTCGAAGCCATGTACCCGGCGAACCCATCATAGCGATCGAGGTGATCGGGGCTGAGGTTGATCAACACCGCGATGTCGGCAGCCAGGCCGTGTGTCAGGTCGATCTGGTAGCTCGACAGCTCGAGGACATAAACCCCGCCTGCCGGAAGCGGCTCCTGCCCCAGCACGGGCAGGCCGATGTTGCCCCCCATCCGCACCGGCAGCGCGGCGCTTTGGCACATATGATGGACCAACGCGGTGGTGGTCGACTTGCCGTTGGTCCCGGTGATCGCGACCACCCGGTGCGCAGGCAAGCTGGCGCGGGCCTGTGCGAACAGTTCGATATCGCCGATCAGCGGCACATTGGCAGCGCGCGCCGCGTCGGCAATCGGGTGACGATTGAGTGGCACCCCCGGCGAGACCACCACGCCATCAAACCCGGCCAGATCAATCGTCACCGGATCGGCCAGTTCGGCAAGTGGATTGTTTTTGGTCTCGACCAGCGCGCGCGCTTCCTCGCGATTGTCCCACGCGGTCACCCGCGCGCCACTGGCGAGCAGGGTTTCCACGGTCGAGAGGCCAGAGCGTGCCAGCCCAAGCACCGCATAACGCTTTCCGGCAAAGGCAGGGGAGACGATCACCCGGTCAGCGCACCTTCAACGTCGCCAGCCCGATGAGCGCGAGCACGATCGAGACGATCCAGAAACGGATCACCACGGTGGCTTCTGCCCAGCCAAGCTGTTCGAAATGGTGATGGATGGGGGCCATGCGGAACACCCGCTTGCCGGTGCGCTTGTACCAGAATACCTGGATGATGACCGAGGCGGCCTCGAACACGAACAGCCCGCCGACGATCGCCAGCACGATCTCGTGGTGCGCGGCGACCGCGATCACGCCCAAGGCGCCGCCCAGCGCGAGACTGCCGGTATCGCCCATGAACACCGCCGCGGGCGGCGCGTTGAACCACAGGAAGGCAAGGCCGGCGCCCATCACCGCGGCGCAGAAGATCGCTAGCTCACCTGCCCCCGGCACATGTGGAATGCCCAGGTAGTTGGCATAGTCGGAGCGTCCGGCGAGGTAAGCGATGATCGCAAAAGTTCCCATGGCGATGATCACAGGCATGATCGCCAGGCCGTCGAGTCCGTCGGTCAGGTTCACCGCGTTGCCCGCGCCCACGATCACGAAAGCCGCGAACAGGTAATAGAACGGCCCCAGCGGGATATAGAGGTTGGAAAAGAACGGCACATAGAGGTGCGTGTCGGTGACGATGAGTGAGACTGCGATTCCCGCGACGACGAATTCGGCGAGCAGTCGGACCCGGCCCGAAACGCCCTTGTGGCTGGCCTTGCGGACTTTGTCCCAATCGTCGAGAAAGCCGATCAGGCCAAAGCCTGCGGTGACCGCCACGCACGCCCAGACATAGCGGCTGGTCACGTCCATCCACACCAGCAGCCCAAAGATCAGCGCAGTCAGGATCATCAACCCGCCCATCGTTGGGGTGCCGCGCTTGGCAAGGTGGGTTTGCGGTCCGTCCTCGCGAATCGGCTGGCCCTTGCCTTGGCGCACGCGGAGCATGGCGATGAAGCGCGGGCCGATCACCAGCCCGACCGACAGCGCGGTCAGCAGCGCCGCGCCTGCGCGGAACGACTGATAGCGCACGAGGTTGGTGATCCCCTCGAACCCCAACATGTCGGCAAGCCAGTAAAGCATCAGGCAGCAGATTCCCTGGCGGTCAGCGCCTGGACGATGGCGCCCAGCCCGACCGAATTCGACCCCTTGACCAGGATGGCGTCGCCGCCTTCCAGGCCATCGTCCTCGAGCAGTTTGCGTGCTTCAGAGGCAACGGCGACATGCGCCACATCGATTCGCTTGCCAAGCGCACCACGCCCGGATTTCCCCAGCGCCTCTGCTAGCGCGCGCATTTCATCCCCCACCAGCACCGCACGGTCGATCCCGGCCTCCTCAAGCGGTGCCAGAAGTTCGGCATGATAGCGGTCGGCTGCGTCGCCCAGTTCCTTCATCGCGCCAAGCACCGCGACCCGTCGCCGCGCGGTGGTCCGCCCGAGTTCCTCGATCGTAACCCGCATCGAGGCGGGGTTGGCGTTATAGCTTTCGTCAATCAGCAGCGCCTGTCCGGTGCCGTCGCCGCCCTTCGCGGCAATCATGTGGCGCTGGCCGCGCCCGGCCAGGCCCTGCATTTCGGCCAGCGCGAGGCCCGCCGCACCCAAGTCGGCGCCGACTGCGCGCACCGCGGCGATCACCGCCAGGGCATTGGCCACCCAATGCTCGCCCGCCATCCCTACGGTGAAGCAGATGCGGCGGTCGCCGAGATCGGCGGTGATCAGCGTCCCGCCGTTGTGCGCGCGGATGGTGTCGAGCAAGCGGACGTTGGCCTTGGGGCTGCGCCCGAACGATATGACATGCGCGGCATGCTCGCGCGCCTTGTCGCGCAGCCGGGCAAAGTGCGGACTGTCCGCCGGGACGATCGCGGTGCCGCCTGGGACCAGCGCTTCAAAGATCTCGCCCTTGGCATCGGCAATCGCGGCTTCGTCCTTGAAGAAGCCGATGTGAGCGGGGGCGATGGTGGTGACGATTGCCACATTGGGTCGCACCAGCCGGGTCAGCGCGGAGAGTTCGCCGGGGTGGTTCATCCCCATTTCGAACACCCCGAACTTCGTTCGAGCAGGCATCCGCGCCAAGCTTAGTGGAACCCCGACGTGGTTGTTGTAGCTCTTGAGCGACCGATGCGCCTTGCCCCTACTGGCGCGGTCGAGCGCGGCGAACAATGCCTCCTTAACCCCGGTCTTGCCGGCCGATCCGGTAACCCCGATAATCTGCGCATCGGCGCGCGCGCGGGCCGCGATTCCTAGACCCTCAAGTGCGCTTGAGGTGTCGCGGACGAGCACATGCGGGCGGTCAATTGCCCGATCCACGATTGCCGCCGCGGCGCCCTTGGCGAAGGCCTGGTCGAGATAGGCGTGACCGTCCGACTGTTCGCCCTTCAGCGCCACGAACAGGTCGCCCTCACCCACTTCGCGGCTGTCAAACGCGACGCCCGAGGCTTCGAAATCAGCCGAGGCATGGCCCCCGCTCGCCGCTTCCACCGCGGGCGCCGACCACAGCGCCATGCCGTATTCGTCCGATGCAGCGGCGGGCCAGGCAAGCAGTGCGGGGTGAGAAGCCATGGGTATTACTCTCCGATAGGAACGGCGCACTCGCGCGCCACGGTTACGTCGTCGAACGGCAGGATGCGCATTGCTTCGCCCGCACCGACGATCTGGCCCTGTTCGTGGCCTTTGCCAGCGATTAGAACGATGTCGTCACGCCCGGCCCGACGGATGGCCTCGGCGATGGCCAAGCGGCGATCACCAATCTCAGTAGCGCCGTGGCAGGCCGCGAGGATCGCGTGGCGGATCGCAGCAGGCTCCTCGCCCCGCGGATTGTCGTCGGTGACGATCACCTCGTCCGAGGCGCGCGCCGCAACTGCGCCCATTTCGGGCCGCTTGCCTGCATCGCGATCGCCACCTGCGCCGAACACGGTGATCAGCTTGCGCTTCACATGCGGGCGGAGTGCGGCGATGGCGGCTTCCAGCGCATCGGGGGTGTGTGCATAATCGACATAAATCGGCGCGCCTGCCCGGCTGATACCTGCGCGTTCCAGCCGCCCGCGCACCGGCTGGAGCCGGGCGAGAGCGTCGAACGTCGCCGACGGATCGTCGCCGGTGGCGATCACCAGCCCCGCCGCGACCAGCGCGTTGGCCGCCTGGTAGGCGCCGATCAGCGGCAGCTTGACCGTGCGCCGCACGCCTGCATGCTCGATTTCCAGCTCTTGGCCCAATTGACCGGGGTGGCGGGCGAGGAGGCGAATGGCTTCGCCCGCTTCGCCCACCGTGAACACGTTTAGACCCCTCATGACAGCGTGTTCACAAGCCTTGCCCGACCAGGAATCGTCGGCCCAGATCACTGCCGTGCCGGCGCCTTCGACGACCTCGTCGAACAACCGCATCTTGGCGGCGAAGTAGTCGTCCATGTCGGAATGGTAATCGAGGTGGTCGCGGCTGAGGTTGGTGAAGGCCGCAGCCTTTACCGCGACGCCTTCGTTGCGGAACTGGGAAAGCCCGTGGCTCGAAGCTTCGAATGCGACGTGGGTCACCCCCTCGCGCGCCAAGCCTGACAGGTTGGCGAGGAAGGTGACGATATCGGGCGTGGTCAGCCCGGTCGAAACGCTCTCGTCGGAGGTGGTCACCCCCAGCGTGCCGATCGAGGCGGCGCGTTCGCCCGCCATCCGCCACAGCTGACGGGTCATCTCGACGGTCGAGGTCTTGCCGTTGGTCCCCGTCACAGCAACGATGGTTTCGGGCGCGGGCGCGAAGAACCGCGCGGCGAGCCGGGCGAAGGCGCGGCGCGGTTCGGGGTCGGCGATGTGGAGCGCGCCGGAAACCTGCACTTCGGGCCGGGCAACCACCGCCACCGCGCCACCCGCAACAGCCGCCGGAATGAAATCCTCACCGTTGACCTGCGTCCCCCGAAACGCGCCGAACACCGTGCCCGGAGCGACTTTGCGATGATCGATGGCAAAACCGGTCACCCCAAGGTGATCTGACGCTCCGCCGTCCCCCGCCAATGCAATGCCCGCTTCAGCGGCGAGCCGCGCCAGCGTCACTCGCCGCCCCCGTGAGGGATCAGCGGGGCAAGGTCGCTGAGGTCGATGTCGCGGCTGTCGTCGGGGACGATCCCGAGCAGTGGACCGATCCGTGGCACTACGCGTCCTACCACCGGCGCCGCATTCCACGCCGCGGTGCGCTGGCCTGATGCGGCTGCGGTCCCCTTGGGCTCGTCGAGCATCGCGATCACGACATAGCGCGGGCGGTCCATCGGGAATGCCGCGGCAAACGTGGCGACCACCGCGTTCTTTTTGTAAGCGCCGCCGTTCGCGCCGGGCTTTTCGGCCGATCCGGTCTTGCCGCCGACACGAAAGCCCGCGGCATTGGCTTTGCGCCCAGTGCCGTACACCGCGATCATCCGCAGCAGCTGGCGCATCCGCGCGCTGGTCGAGGCCTTGAACACCCGGCGGCCTCGCGGCGCCTGGCCAGCCGCGATCTTTTGAAGTGTCGCTGGGCGCCAGATCCCGCCGTTGACCAGCGTCGCATAGGCCGAGGCCAGGTGCAGCGGGGTCACCGCGATACCGTGGCCATAGCTTACCGTCATGTTGGTGATCCGGGCCCACTTCTTGTCGCGCGGAAACAGCGGGAAGCCGCGCCCGGGCAGCTCGAGATAGGGCCGCTCGTTCATCCCCAGCGCGATCATCGTCGCCTTGAGCCGGTCTGCCCCCAGTTCGTCGGCGATCCGCGCGGTAACGACATTCGATGAGTGGATCAGCGCTTCGGGCGCGTTGAGGCTGGCCCCCATGTTGTGGCTGTCCTTGATCGTGAAACCATCGATCTGGATCGGGGAAGCCGAATAGCGCTTGGCCAGGTTAGTGATTGTGGCGGCATCGATCGCCGATGCCACCGTGATCGGCTTGAAGGTCGACCCCAGTTCGTAGACCTGATTGGTGACCTTGTTGAACACCAGACTGTTGACCGCCTGATCGGGCCGGTTGGGGTTGAACGAGGGCAGCGACGCGAGCGCCAGTATCTCACCGCTATCGACATCGAGCACCACGCCTGCGGCGCCGATCGCATCGGTTTCGAGCATGCCTTTGCTCAGCTCGTCTTCGAGTGCGCCCTGCACCCGCATATCGAGCGAGAGCATCTGAGGCCGAGCGCGCTGGGCGGGGTCGGTGAGTTGCTGGTCGAACACCTCTTCCATCCCCACTCGGCCGTGGCCGTCGGCGGCAACGAACCCGAGCACATGTGCGGCGAGGCTGCCTTGGGGATAGAACCGGTCGGGCTCGCGGGGGAATTCGAGCGCGGGCTCGCCCAGCGCGTGAATGCGGTTGGCTTGTTCGGGCAGGACGCGGCGCGCCAGATAGCCCGGTTTGCCCGCGATCAGGCGGCGGAGCAGATCGGCCTCATCGGCATCGGGAAAGATCCCGGCGAGAAAGCGGGCGACTTCGGAAGGCGATTTGACCAGCGGTGATCCACCACCCAGCGCCGCCGGATTGTACCACAGCGCATAGGCGGGAAAGGCGCGGGCCAGCGCGAGCCCGTTGCGATCGACGATCTCGCCGCGGCTGGGCAGCATGGCTTCATAAAGCGACGACGCGCGCGGTGCGGGCTCGATCACACCGAGCAGGACAATCCGCAGAACGCAGGCGACCGCGGCCAGCGTGAACAGCAGCATCACCGCAAGCAGGCGGACCCGCGCGGTGAGCAGCGATCGCTGGCGTACGTTGGCTAGCTGGACCCGGCCGCTGGCGAGCGCGGTAGAATAGGTCAGCGCGTTCATGGCTTGATCGCCTTGCCAGAGGGTTTCTCGGCCTTTGCGGACTTGTCGGGCTTGGCGAGGTTCTCAGCTTTGACCGGATCGTCGTGCTCGACTTTGCCCAGCCGGTCGTCGAGCCTGGCCGCGGCCTTGTCGTGATCGGCCGGCGCTGCCTCGGGTTCGTCGTTGTCATCGCCGAGCGGCTTGCCGGTTAGCGGCGAGACCATCGCCGGGATTATGCCAGACGCCTCGGTTTGCGCCGTTGCGACGCGGATCGGCGACGGCGCTCCCGGCCCGGCAGGCTTGCCCAGCGCGGCGAGCTGGCGGACGTTTTCGAGATACTGCCCGGCATTGGGCGCGACGTAGCCGAAATCCACTGCATTCCATGCCGAAAGCTGCTGCTGGTTTGAGCGGGTCTCGTACTCGGTCTCGAGATACATCGTCTCCTGGCGGAGCGCGACAATGCGGTTTTCGCTGCGCCGCACTTCGCTTTTCAGCGCATTGACCCGCAGCGAGAGCGCGAAGAGCACGGAGCAACACACCGCAAGCAGCGCCGCCCAGCCGATCCGCCGCAGCGAAGTGCGCGAGGCGATCATGCCGCCAGGCTCCGCGCGGGGGTTGCGGTGCGGGTTGCAAAGCGCAAGGTGGCCGATCGCGCCCGCGGGTTGCGCGCTTCCTCTTCCGCCGATGGCCGGATCGCGCGGCTGACCTGGGCAAATGTCGGGGCGGCGGCAGGGGCGACTTGCGGCAGGTGGCGCGAACCACCGCCCTGAGCGCCGCTCGCTTCACGCAGGAATTGCTTGACGATGCGGTCTTCAAGGCTGTGGAACGCCACTACTGCCAGCCGCCCACCGGGTGCCAGCACGCTCTCACCCGCAGCGAGGCCCGCGACCAGTTCGTCGAGCTCGCCGTTGATGTGGATGCGGATCGCCTGAAAGCTGCGCGTTGCGGGGTCCTTGGGTGCGCCTGCATGATAGCCCAGCGCCTTGCGCACCACGCGCGCCAGTTCGCCAGTGGTGGTCAGCGGGCGAGCGGCGACGATGGCGCGGGCGAGACGGCGCGACTGGCGCTCCTCGGCATAACGATAGAGCACATCGGCGATCTCCGCCTCGTCCGCACCGTTGACGAAGTCTGCCGCGCTGGGCCCCGCTTGGCTCATCCGCATGTCGAGCGGGCCGTTGCTGGAGAACGCAAACCCCCGCGCTGCCTGATCGAGCTGCATCGAGCTGACCCCGATATCGTACACAACGCCCTGAACTTGTGCGACCCCGGCCGCGGCAAGGCCCTCGACCAGCTCGGAGAACCGTCGGGGGTGGAGAACCAGGCGGGGCGGCAGTTCGGCGGTCTCGGGCCAACCCTGCCCCGCAGCGATCGCATCGGGATCGCGATCGAAGGCGTGGACCGTCGCCCCGGCATCGAGCAGGCGGCGGGTGTAGCCGCCTGCGCCGAACGTCGCATCGACCACAATTTCGCCCGGCTGGGGGGCGAGCGCGGCGATCACCTCGTCGAGCAACACAGGGACGTGAGCCACGACCGGGGTCATGCCCGCTTACCCTTCGCGTCGTCGGCCAGCGCGGTGCAGGCGGCCTGCATCGCCTCCCAGCCCACGCCCATCCTGGCGAGCGCGGCCGGGTTCCAGATCGTGAAAAACGGACCGTTGCCGTTGAAGAAGGCATCATTTTCGAGGCCGGCCAGCGCCGCCAGGTATTCGGGGAACACCAGCCGTCCGGATTCATCGAACGGCACATCGACGAAGCCGCTGAGTTGGCCAAAGCGCAGGTCGCGGTCGAACTCGGCCCCGCGAGCAAGCGCAGCGGTCTCTTCCTTGTCCACTTGGTCGGGGATGAAATCGCGGCGGGTGGTGCCGAACCCGGTCAGGCAGGGCCAGCGCTCATGCTTGTTGAGGCACAGCACGCGCGAGCCGTTGGACGCTTCCTTGACCAGCTTGCGGAATGTGGGGGGCAGGACGAAGCGGCCT
>JANMQW010000107.1:0-6520 GCA_031370725.1 Novosphingobium sp. | reverse complement strand
CGGGAGAGAGGAGTTTTCTGCCATGTCACATCCCAACCAGCCCCAGATGCCGCGCCCCGATACCATCGAGCCGCAATCCCCCGAGGAAAGCCCCGCGCATCAAACCCCCACCGAGCAGCCGATGCAGCAGCCCGACGAGGTCAATCCGACCCAACCCGACCAGATCCAGCCCGATTCGGCGCCGAACGAGGTGCCGGAGATTCCGGGGAACTGAGGTCGGGCGAGCGAAGGTCCTAGATCAGCCCCGCCAACGGGCTGCTGGGATCGGCGTATTTGCGCGTACCCATGCGGCCTGACCGATACGCTTCGCGGCCAGCCTCGACCGCGAGTTTCATCGCGCGGGCCATGCGGATGGGGTCCTTGGCTTCGGCGATCGCGGTGTTCATCAGCACGCCGTCGCAGCCCAGTTCCATCGCCACTGCGGCGTCGCTGGCAGTGCCGACCCCGGCGTCGACCAGCACCGGAACGCTCGCGCCCTCGACGATCAGCCGGATCGTCACCCGGTTCTGGATGCCCAGCCCGCTGCCGATCGGCGCGCCCAGCGGCATCACCGCGACAGCGCCCGCGCTTTCAAGTTGTTTGGCGCCGATCGGATCGTCGACGCAGTAGACCATCGGCTTGAAGCCTTCGTTGGCCAGCACTTCGCACGCCTTCAGCGTCTCGCGCATATCGGGATAGAGCGTCCGGGCCTCGCCCAGCACTTCCAGCTTGACCAGTTCCCAGCCGCCCGCCTCGCGCGCCAGCCGCAGCGTGCGGATCGCGTCGTCGGCGGTGAAGCAGCCGGCGGTGTTGGGAAGGTAGGTGACGAGCTTGGGGTCGATGAAGTCGGTCAGCATCGGGGCATTGCGATCGCTGACATTGACCCGGCGTACCGCAACGGTGACGATCTCGGCCCCGCTGGCGGCGACTGCGGCGGCATTCTGGGCGAAGTCCTTGTACTTGCCGGTGCCCACGATCAGGCGGCTGCGAAAGGTTTGTCCGGCGACGGTCCAGGTGTCGTCGTCCCCCGCGACCGGATGGTCGCCAACTTCTGCCGTGGCAGGGGAATCGCCGCCGCCTACAAAATGGACGATCTCGAGGATGTCGCCGTCTTCGAGCACAACCTCCGCTAGTGTCGAGCGTGGGGCGATCTGGTTGTTGCGCTCGACCGCGACCTTGGTGGGTTCGAGGCCAAGCTCGCGGACGAGATCGGCTACCGTGGCGCCCGCGGGGGTGCGGCGGGGTTCGCCGTTGACGGTGAGGGCAAATGTGGCGGGGGAGAGCGTGGTCATCGCGCCGTGCTTAGCGGGCGCCGTTGCGCTTCGCTAGATCAGGCGTCGAGATGGCGGACGTTACGCCAATGGGCGAACGCGAGCAACGAAACCCCGGTGATTGTCAGCGCAGCTTCGACCGGGCTGTGGCCCGTAAGTAGCGCCAGCGCCATCAGCGATAGCCCGGCGCCACCAAACATCAGCGGCTCGCGCCGTCCGTGGCGCGAAACGCCCAATCCGAGCGCAATCCCGCCGACCAAGATCGCCAGCGCCAGCCCCACGCGATGAAGCGCCGGGTTGAGCAGAAAACCTCCGCCCAGCCCGAGCACCGCGACCAGCACCAGCGTCGCCACGCAATGCAGCGCGCACAGCCCGCTCAGCAGGATCCCGACCCGGTCGAATCGGTCGCGCATCAGTTTGAAGGCTTGGGTCATGCTGCGTGTTATATGTAACATTGTAACATCACGCAAGCCAAGTTGCGGCGATCCCGCGATAATCGCTTGCGCTTTGCCACTACGCGACGCAGATAGCCGCAATTATGGTCGCCATGGCGGGGAATATGCGGTCGTTGGGCAACGTGCGGCATGGTGCTGTGCGTCCGCTAGAGCTCGCCCGCTGGCTTTTTGCGGTCGCCGCGCTGATTTGCATGATCGTCGTGGTCGGCGGGATTACCCGGTTGACCGAATCGGGGCTGTCGATCGTCGAGTGGAAGCCGGTGACGGGCATCCTTCCGCCGCTGAGCCACGGCCAGTGGCAGGCCGAATTCGAAGCCTACCAGCGAATCCCGCAATACACCCAGGTCAACGGCCCGGCGGGGATGACACTGGCGCAGTACCAGTCGATCTATTTCTGGGAATGGCTCCACCGCCTGCTTGGGCGGGTCATTGGCCTGGCGATGGCGCTGCCGTTCGCGTGGTACGCGTGGCGCCGCGCGGTCCCCAAGGGCTATGCCCCGCGGCTGCTCGCGCTGCTCGCGCTGATCGGCCTGCAAGGTACGTTTGGTTGGCTGATGGTTCGGTCGGGTCTGTCGGGGCGTACTTTGGTAGCGCCGCACTGGCTGGCGATCCACCTTGTCACCGCGCTGGCGACGATGGCCGGGATGATCTGGACCGCGCTTGATCTGCGCACGCTGGCACGGCGCCAGCCAGCCGCCCGGCTGACCGCTTTTTCTGCCGTCACGCTGGCGATGCTTGCGGTCCAGCTGGTCTATGGCGCACTGATGGCGGGGTGGCGCGCAGGGTATCTCGCCAGCGACTGGCCGCTGATGCAAGGTCGCGTGGTTCCCGCCGGGATCGATTGGACCATGGGCGCCGGGGCGCTGGTCGACGATCCGTTCCTGATCCACTTCATCCACCGCTGGTGGGCGTTCGCACTGGTTGCGATGCTGGTGGTGATGGGGCGCAAGCTGCGCGTACGCGGCGCCCGCCTCGCCTCCATCGCGGTCCATACCGCATTCGGCGTTCAGATCGTGCTGGGGATCGCTACGGTGATGAGCGGCATGACGCTTTGGCTGGCGGTGCTTCACCAGTTGACCGGTGCGGCGCTGGTCGCGGCGACCGTGTGGGGCGCGCACGAGCTGGGACGGCGGGTGTGACCCGCGCGGGGCTGGCCGAATGGCGCGCCACCGTTCACGCTGCATTGCTGGCCGGAGCGGCCACGTTGGCACTCCCCGCCGCGGCGGCATCCCCCGAACCCGCGTTCGCGCCGCCCCGCGACCCCCTCATACTCAGTCGCACCTTGGTACGGGAGCTGCGCGATGGTGCGGCGATTGTTGCCACCCGGCGTTATCGCGTGACGTTTCACCCCCGTGCTGACGGCTGGGAAGTCGAGGGCACGCTGGTCGCCAGCGAGGTCGATGTCCCGCCCGCGCTGGCCGCCATAGCGGCGTTCGAACGCGACCGGCCTGAGGACGGGTTGTTCCCGATGAGGCTCGACCACACCGGGCGAATCGTCTCCGAGGCGGCGAGCTCCGGGCTCGGGCGCGAAGCGGTGATTGGGGCGCTGGGTGCGGCCAGGCAAATGGCGGGAACGAGCGAAGCGGCTGCCCCCGGCGGGTTCCTCACCCAGCTCGGTGCAGCGGCGGCAAGCCCCGGCGGCGGGCAGACCGGGTGGCCCGAGGCGCTGTTCCTGCCCCACGGGCTGTCCGGGACCAGTGAACAGACCTTCATTCTGCCCGACGGCAGCAACGGCAGTGTTCTGGTGCTGCTCGACAGCGACGCCGCGCCCGCATTGGCGACCATGGGCCGCGCGCGCCGCACCGTCGTCACCCAGGTCTCGGGCACCCGCCGCGTGGCGCGCGAAGAGTGGACGCTGGGGCCGATTTCACCCCCCATCAAACAGTAAGGTATCATTTTACCTCTCGGCAAATCCCCGCAAAAGCTTGACTTGCGGGGTCCGCCGCCGCAATGGGCCGCCTCTCGCAGTGCCTGGTGCGTCGCGTTACATGATTTCCAGCAGCCCCAAGTTTCCGAAAAGGACCGTCCTTTCATGAAGGCGCTCAGCAAACAGACCCGGTCGATCAAGCCGGCCGAGGTCGAGAAGAAATGGCATCTGATCGATGCCGAAGGCCTCGTCGTGGGGCGCCTCGCGGTGATCTGCGCCGATCTGGTGCGCGGTAAGCACAAGCCCAGCTACACCCCCCACGTCGATTGCGGCGATCACGTGATCGTGATCAACGCCGACAAGGTGCGGCTGACTGGCAACAAGCTCAAGCAGAAGACCTATTACAAGCACACCGGGTACGCCGGCGGGATCAAGGAGATTACCGCTGACAAGATTCTCGATGGCCGCTTCCCCGAACGCGTGATGGAAAAGGCGGTTGAACGCATGGTCCCGCGCGGTCCGCTGGGCCGCGTCCAGATGAAGAACCTGCATCTCTATTCCGGCGTCGAGCATCCTCATGCAGGGCAACAGCCCGAAACGATCGATGTCGCTTCGCTCAATCGCAAGAACAAGGTGGGCGCGTGACCATGGCCGACACCCCGAACACTGAAAACACCGTTTCCGATCTCGCAGATCTGGGCGCGCTGACCGGCGCTGCCGCCAGTGCAGCCCCGGCCCCGGCCGAAACCGCACACGCGATCTCGGGCGAAGAAAGCGACATCATTGTCGCCGCTCCCCCGCTGCCGCGCGGTGGGCCGCTCGCGCCGCTGCGCGAAAAGGAAGTCGATGCCCAGGGCCGTGCTTATGCCACCGGCCGCCGCAAGGATGCGGTCGCCCGCGTCTGGCTCAAGCCCGGCACCGGCAAGATCACCGTCAACGGGCGCGATCAGGAAGTTTATTTCGCGCGTCCGACACTGCGTCTGGTGATCGACCAGCCGTTCCAGATCTCCGATCGGGCCGGCCAGTACGATGTCATCTGCACGGTCAAGGGCGGCGGGCTTTCTGGCCAGGCGGGTGCGGTCAAGCACGGCATCAGCCAGGCGCTCAGCAAGTTCGAGCCGTCGTTGCGCCTCGCGGTCAAGGCCGCCGGGTTCCTGACCCGCGATCCGCGCGTCGTCGAACGCAAGAAGTACGGCCGCGCCAAGGCCCGCAAGAGCTTCCAGTTCAGCAAGCGCTGATCGGTTCGCTTATATCGAAATACGAAAGGGCGGTCCCGCGGGGCCGCCCTTTTTCGTTGGAGCTTACCCCAGTCGCTCGGCGACCAGCTTTTGCAAGTCCGCCTCGGGCCGCGCGCCGTAGTGGCTGATGATCTCGGCGGCGCAGATCGCGCCCAGCTTGAGGCACTCGGCCAGCGGCCGACCACGGACATGGCCCGCGAGGAACCCCGCGGCGAACAGGTCGCCCGCGCCCGTGGTATCGACCACCCGCACGACCGGCTCGGCGGGGACTTCGGCGTGTTCGCCGCCGCGGACCGCGTAGGCGCCCTTTTCGCTGCGGGTGACGACCACGGTCGGCACTTTGGCGCAGAGATGCGCGATGCCCGAGTGGAAATCCTCGATCCCCGTGAGAGCGGCCAGCTCGTGTTCGTTGGCAAACAAGATGTCTATCAGCCCTTGCGCGATCAGCGCGCGGAAATCGTCGCCGTGGCGGCTGATAACGAATGCGTCGGACAGCGTGAACGCCACCTCGCGCCCGGCATTGCGCGCGGCGTCGATCGCCCGACGCATCGCCGCGCGCGGTTCTTCGGGATCCCACAGATAGCCTTCGAGGTAGAGCACTTTGGCCGAGGCGATGACGTTCTCATCGAGCGCGTCGGCTGGCAGGAACTGCGAGGCGCCGAGGAAGGTGTTCATCGTTCGCTGGCCATCGGGGGTCACGAAGATCAGGCAGCGAGCGGTCGGCGGCTGTCCGGCGCGCGCGGGAGTGGCAAAGGCGATCCCGCCGGCGCGGATATCGTGCGCGAAGACTTCGCCGAGCTGGTCGTCGGCGACTTGGCCGATGAACGCGCATTTCGCCCCCAGTGCCGCCAGACCCGCCAGCGTGTTGGCCGCGGAGCCACCGCTGATCTCCTTGGCCGGACCCATCGCATTGTACAGTTCCTGCGCGCGTTCTGTATCGACCAGCGTCATACCGCCCTTGGCGAGGCCCAGCCGCTCAATCGTCGCCTCGTCGGCGGGAGCCATGACATCGACGATAGCGTTACCGATGGCGATGACGTCGAGAGTGGGGGCGGTCATGAATGCTCCAAAAAAAAGCTCCGCTCATTCCAAGCGAAGTCGAGGGAGCGGTTAACCGCCATCGCATTGACAGGCAAGGCTTGGCGGGCGATCTGCCGGTGCGATGCTCGCCGCTTTTTCTCTTGTCTTGGGCCAGCTTGGCGACCGACGCATCCTGGCGGTAATCGCCAAGAGCCTCGCCCTCACCGTGGCGGTCTTCGCAATGGCGGCGGTGGCTGTGTATTTCGCGATCGCCCAGTGGACCCCGACCGACGGCAACGGCGGTTTCGTCGCTGCGGCACTAGTCGGACTCGTCCTGATCGTTTCGTTGTGGTTCCTGTTTCGGTTCGTCGCGCTGGCAGTGCTTCAGCTGTTCGGCGACGAGGTCGTTCGCGCGGTCGAGGCCAAGCACTATCCAGCGGCAGCCGCTTCCGCCCGCGCGCTGGGCTGGCGCGAGGAGCTGCGCATCGGCTTGCGCAGCCTGGGCCGCTCGCTCGGCTACAACCTGCTGGCGCTGCCGGTCGCGCTGCTGCTGCTCGTAACCGGGGTCGGCACGGTGGTGGTGTTTGCCGCAGTCAACGCGGTGCTGCTGGGGCGCGAGCTGACCGAAATGGCCGCGCTGCGCCACCGCGACGATGCCGGGAACGCTCCGCTGCCGGGGTTCGCGACGCG
>JANMQW010000095.1:0-1910 GCA_031370725.1 Novosphingobium sp. | reverse complement strand
GTTGGGTTTGCGCTTTTCGGCAAACGCAGTCGCGCCTTCGCGCGCGTCGTTGGTGGCGAACAGGTTGCCGAGGATCGCCTGCTGCTTGTCCCACATCTCGTCGTCCGACCACAGGAACGAATTGCGCACCACCTGCTTGGTTGCGGCCACAGCGAGCGGCCCGTTTGCGGCGATGCTGCGGGCCAACTCCTTGGCGCCATCGATCGCCGGACCATCGACTACGCGGTTGACGAAGCCCAGCGCAAAGGCGCGCGCGGCATCGATGAAGTCGCCGGTCAGCGCCAGTTCCATGGCTATCCGCGGCGGGATCTGGCGCGGCAGCTTGATCAGCCCGCCTGCCGCTGCGGCCAACCCGCGCTTGGCTTCGGGAATGCCGAATTTGGCGCCCGAATTGGCCACAATCAGATCGCACGACAGCGCCAGTTCCATGCCGCCCGCCAGAGCGTAGCCATCGACCGCCGCGATCACCGGCTTGCTCGGCGTCCATTGACTGAGCGCCCCGAACCCGCGGCCTTCCACACTCGGCCGTTCGCCGCGCAGGAAGCCTTTGAGGTCCATCCCCGAACAGAACGTGCCGCCCGCCCCGGTCAGGATCGCGACGCGCAAGTCGGCTTCGGCTTCAAGCCGGTCCATCGCCGCGCTGATGCCCTGGGCCGCAGCCATAGTCATCGCGTTTTTGGCTTCGGGGCGATTGATGGTGACGATCAGGATGCCGTCTTCGACTTCGGTCAGCACTTCACTCATCGGTCTCTCCCACTTGTTTAATCGTCCGGTTAAAAGGCTTGCCGCGAAGCTCTGACCCTGTCCAGCCCGAATCGCGCCAATACCCGCCCTGCCCGCCTTGCGCACCGGTCCACCCGTGCTAAGAGACCATGGGTTCCATCTCCCCGAGGGCAGCACGACATGGCTAAAATCAAGGTGAAAAACCCCATCGTCGAGATCGACGGTGACGAGATGACACGGATCATCTGGCAGTGGATCCGCGAGCGGCTGGTCCTCCCCTATCTCGATATCGAGCTGCGGTATTACGACCTTTCGGTCGAGAACCGCGATGCCACATCGGACCGGATCACGGTCGATTCGGCCAACGCGATCCAGAAGCACGGCGTCGGGGTGAAATGCGCGACGATCACCCCCGACGAAGGCCGGGTGACCGAATTCAACCTCAAGAAGATGTGGAAGAGCCCCAACGGCACGATCCGCAACATCCTGGGCGGCGTTGTTTTCCGCGAGCCGATCGTGATTTCCAACATCCCGCGGCTGGTGCCCGGCTGGACCGATCCGATCGTGGTCGGTCGCCACGCCTTCGGCGATCAGTACAAGGCGACCGATTTCGTCGTCCCCGGCCCCGGCAAGCTTCGCCTGATCTTTGAGGGCGACGACGGCACCGTGATCGACGAGGAAGTGTTCCAGTACCCTTCGGGCGGGGTCGCGCTGGCGATGTACAACCTTGATGATTCGATCCGCGATTTTGCCCGCAGCTCGTTCAATTATGGGCTTGGCCTGGGCTGGCCGGTGTATCTTTCGACCAAAAACACCATCCTCAAAGCTTATGACGGACGCTTCAAAGATCTGTTCCAGGAAGTGTTCGACACCGAAGGCTTCAAGGAGAAGTTTGCCGACGCGAGGATCGTCTACGAGCACCGCCTGATCGACGACATGGTCGCCAGCGCGCTCAAGTGGAGCGGCAAGTTCGTGTGGGCGTGCAAGAACTACGATGGCGACGTCCAGTCGGACACCGTCGCGCAAGGCTTCGGCAGCCTCGGGCTGATGACCAGCGTGCTGATGAGCCCCGATGGCAAGACGATCGAGGCCGAAGCCGCGCATGGCACGATCACCCGCCACTATCGCCAGCACCAGCAGGGCAAGGCGACCTCGTCCAACCCGATCGCCAGCATCTTCGCCTGGAC
>JANMQW010000035.1:0-2356 GCA_031370725.1 Novosphingobium sp. | reverse complement strand
ACGCCTGGCCGCTGCGTGGCGAGCGCGGGCTGACCTATGCCGAGACGCTGCCCCCGGGCAACGTGCTGACCGCGGGCAAGTGGTGGCCACGCGGCTACACCGGCGAGCCGCAGGTTTCGGTCGATGCCGACCTTGCCAAAGCCATCGGCCTCAAGCTGGGCGACAAGTTGACCATCGGGCTGCTGGGGGTAGAGCGCACCGCGATCATCGCCAGTTTCCGCCGGATCGACTGGGATTCATTGGGCTTCAACTATGTGCTGGTATTCAGCCCCAACGCGATCCGCGACGCACCGCACAACCTGGCCGCGACGGTCGAGCTGGGCGATAAAGCGGACAAGCGCGCGCTGCTTTCGAACCTCGTGCGTGCCCTGCCCGCCAGTTCGGTGATCGAGATCGGTCCGGTGGTCAGTCGCGCGCGCGATATCCTGTCCCAGATGTCCACCGCGATCCTGGCGGCGGCGAGCGTGGCGATCCTGGCGGGGCTGGCGGTGCTGATCGGCGCGATTGCGGCGGTTCGAGCAAGCCGTTTGTATGACAACGTGATCCTTCGCGTACTCGGCGCAAGCAGAGGCCAGCTCCTCGGGCTGCAACTCGCCGAATACGGGCTGCTGACGGTGTTGCTGGCCGTCCTCGCGCTGGGCCTCGGCAGCCTCGGTGCCTGGCTAGTGATCGTCCAGCTGTTCGAATTCGAATGGCTGCCCGATTGGCCCCGCGTGCTGGGCGTGCTGGGCGTCGGCGTCGCCACGATCCTGACCTTCGCGCTGGCCGGCTCGCTACCGCTGTTGCGTGCGAAACCGGCACAGGCGCTCAGGGAGTTATAGGATTCAGGCGAAGACCTCGGCGCTGGTAGGGTCTTTGGGATCGGTACCGAATCGGTTCGGACCCGGAGTTCCCGGCAGGAAGAAGATCACCAGCATCGCGATCGAGGCGATGAATCCGACCATCGGGATCATCGAAAGCAGGATGAAGCCGAGGTACCACCAGCCCGACATGTCGCGGTCGTGAAGACGCCGGATGGTTACTGCGATTGACGGGACGATGATCGCCAGAACGTAGATCCCGAGTAAGCATGCGCCGAGCCAGAATAGGATCCCGGGGGCTTCGGGTGGTGCGCCATTTGCGAGGCCAGACATTGAAAAGCCACCTGCAACCATAAGCATCGTGATCACGGACATGACGATCACGTTGAGCAGCGCGAACATCCAGTATTCCATGCGCCGCGATCGGCCCGAGAATTCGGCATAGCGCCGCAACGGCATCAGCATCCAATCCATCGGTAGTCCCCCCTTCGACGGCCGATTTGGCCAAGGGGGGAAGCTATGCCGACTGGCCGGGATGACAAGTGCTTTTAGGCATAGGTCGCGTTGCTCGATCCTCCGTCGACTTGCGACGGTGAGGATCGCAGCAATCCGACCTCAGAACCGCAGCCGCGCGCTCACGCCATAGGTGCGCGGCTGGTTGGGATAGCCGGAGATCGAAAACTGCTGCCCCACCGAATCGAAGATTGTGCCGATATAGCGGTCATCAAGCAGGTTGCGGCCCCACAGCGACAGCTCCAGCCCGCTCTCCATTGCATATGTCAGCGAGGCGTTGATCTCGTTCACCTCGCGGCGGAACGGACGTGCGGCGGCGACCGCGGCGGCGGTGCCGAGCGAACGGAACCCCGGTAAACCCTCGGCGATCGCCACGTCGCTCTCGTGGTGGAAATCGGCGCGCAGGATCAGGTGATCGTAATTGGCGAATTCGTGGTCGTAGCTCGCCCCGAACGTCACCGAGATTGGCGGAATACTCGCCGGGGTGGTGCCGCTGATGTCGCCCAGCGCCGATTGCACGAAGCTGTCGTACTTCGGATCGAGATACGTCAGCGCAAAGGTCAGGC
Source organism: Novosphingobium sp. (assembly GCA_031370725.1). Classification (GTDB taxonomy): domain Bacteria; phylum Pseudomonadota; class Alphaproteobacteria; order Sphingomonadales; family Sphingomonadaceae; genus Novosphingobium. The sequence continues at coordinate 477 of JANMQW010000035.1, read as the reverse complement.
TCAGCGGCTTGATCGGCCTGACCATGCTTTCGAACTCGAAGCCCTTGACCGATTCCTTGCCCGCGTTGGCCAGGACGAACCCGGTGCCGGTGAAGATGTTCGACTGGAACCCGGTGATGATTTCCTTGAACGCGGCAAAGTTGAACGAAACCACGCCCCAGTTGGCCTTGAGGCCGAGCTCGTAAACCGTCGAATCTTCCGGCCCGGCCGAGCGCGTGCCCGACGTCAGGTTGGCGACCGCAAACCCGCCCGCCTTGATCGCGGCGAAGTCCGCCGGGGTCGGGCGGCTGTCGCGCGAAAGGTTGATCGAGCTCGCCTTGAAGCCGGTGGCATAGCTGACATAGGCGTTGAGGTGGTCGTTGATGTCGTAGGCCAGCCGCGCGGTATAGCTGAAATCGCTGTCGTTGGTCTTGCCCGGCTCGACCGCGTTGGGCACGTTCTGGAACGGCGGCAGGAACTGGAATGCGCGGAAACCCG
>JANMQW010000027.1:0-5457 GCA_031370725.1 Novosphingobium sp. | reverse complement strand
TTGGCGACCAGCGTCTTGGCGTCCTCGCCGAGCAGCTCGTTCTGCGTCGCGCAGGGCAGCGCAACGTCGCACTTGACCCCCCACGGGGTTTTGCCCGCGGTGAAGCTCGATCCCTTGAACTCCTCGCAGTATTCCTCGATCCGGCCGCGGCGGTGGGTCTTGTGCGCCTTGACCCAGTCGATCTTCTCCTGGGTGATCCCGTCGGGATCGTGGATGAACCCGCCCGAATCCGACAGGGTGAGCACCTTGCCGCCGAGCTGGACGATCTTTTCCGCGGCGTGGGTGGCGACGTTGCCCGAGCCCGAGATAACTGCGGTCTTGCCGACCAAAGTCTGGCCCTTGGTCGCGAGCATGTTGGCGAGGAAATAGACCGCGCCATACCCGGTCGCCTCGGTGCGGATCAGCGAGCCGCCCCATTCGAGGCCCTTGCCCGTCAGCACCCCCGTGAACTCGTTGGTGATGCGCTTGTACTGGCCGAACATGAAGCCGATCTCGCGCCCGCCCACGCCGATATCGCCCGCCGGAACATCGATGTCGGCGCCGATGTGGCGATACAGCTCGGTCATGAACGACTGGCAGAAGCGCATGACTTCGCGCACGCTTTTGCCCTTGGGGTTGAAGTTGGAGCCGCCCTTGCCCCCGCCCATCGGCAGCCCGGTGAGCGCGTTCTTGAAGGTCTGCTCGAACGCGAGGAACTTCAGCACGCTTTCGGTGACGCTGGGGTGAAAGCGGATGCCGCCCTTGTAAGGGCCGATCGCGTTGTTGTTCTGCACCCGCCAGCCGCGCTGGACGCGGACGTTGCCGTTATCGTCTTCCCAGCACACGCGAAAGCTGATCACCCGATCGGGCTCGGCGATGCGGCGCAGGATCTGCTGCTTGTGGTACTCTTCCTTGTCGTCGATGAAATCATAGATGTCTTCGGCGACTTCCTGGACCGCCTGGCAGAACTCGGGCTGGCCCGCGTTGCGCTTTTTCACACCTTCCATGAAGGTTGGCAGGTCGACATGATCGGATACGGCCACTGGTAACTCCCCCGTTGGCAAGGCGGGGGCCAAGGCGGTCCCCGCAAATCTCGACGAAGCGACCCGTCCGGGCGCAGCGACTTCATTGTGCGAGTCGCTTGCGCCTTTCGCGGCGGACTGTAGCCGCTTTTACGCTGCGCAAAAGCGGGGATTGCGCACTTGTTTCAGGGTTTTGGCTTGGCCTTGGGTTTGGGCTTGGCGGGAGCGGCTTCCGGCTCGGCTCGGCCGGTCGCGCCAAGCGACGCGGCAAGCCCGGCAAGCTGCTCGGCCAGGACCTTGTCCACCGCAGGCGCAATCTCGTCGGTCTTGTAGCGCATGTAGCCGCCGACGACGTATTCCATCCCGAGCCTGGTTCCTGCACTGCCCTGTTTGCCCGTCCCGCCAGGCTTAAGCGTGATCGTCATCGTTCCGGTCAGTGCCTCGGACTGGAGCGGACCGAGCGAACCGACCATGCGCAGCGCCTTGCCGGGATCGGCATAGACCACCCGCATATGCGCCACACTGCCACCGCGCGTGCCCGGCGCGCCCTCCTTGAGCGGGAGCTTTTCGCAAAAGCACCCGCCGCCTTGCGCATCGAGATAGAGATTGGCGGGATCGCCCGAAAAGGTGTGCGCCTTGTTCCACCAGTTCTGCGGAGCGATCAGCGCCTGCCAGGTTGCCGCCAAATCGGCCGGAACTTCAGCGGTTTGGCGGATGACGAACCCGGCTTCGCTGGAGGCGACGACTTCGGCGGAGGCGGGTTGGGCCAGCAGGGCAGCCAAAGTGGCGAACGGTAACAGGTGCTTCATGATGTCCCTCCGTTGGGGACAGTGCCGACGATCCTAATCGGAGTCGAGGGATTGGCACTTTCAAAAAATCACCATCGCCCCTGCAAAGGCAATAGGAAAAAGGTACTCAGCCTTTGAGCGCTGCCTCAATAGCGGCAGACACATCATCCATGTCGCCCATCCCATCGACGCGGCTGACAATTCCCCGCGCATCGTAAATCGGCAGGATCGGGGCGGTCTTGGCGCGGTATTCGGCCATGCGGGTGCGGACGGTGGCTTCGTTGTCATCTGGGCGGCGCTTGAATTCGTGGCCGCCGCACTTGTCGCAAGTGCCCGCAACTGTGGGTTGCTCGAACTTGTCGTGATAGCCCTTGCCGCAGCTCGCGCAGGTGTATCGCCCGGTAATCCGCTCGACCAGCGCGTCCTCATCGACATCGAGCTCTATCACTCGGTCGAGTGTGCGCCCGCGCCCGTCAAGGATCGTATCGAGCGAGGCGGCCTGCGCAGCGGTGCGCGGATAGCCGTCAAAGATCGCACCCTGGCCCTCGCCCAGCGCATCGAGCTCGTCGCCAATCAGCGCGGAGACGATTTCGTCGGAAACAAGCTCGCCCGCGTCCATCACGGCCTTGGCCTGAAGCCCGACCGGGGTTCCAGCCTTTACCGCACCGCGCAGCATGTCGCCGGTCGACAACTGCTTCATGCCGTGGCGGTCTACCAGACGTTGCGCCTGAGTTCCCTTGCCTGCACCCGGCGGGCCCAACAGGATGATGTTCACGGCAGTTCCCTTTCCGCGGCCTCTCGCTCTAGCGCAGGCCCTTGGATGAATGCCTGCTAGCGCAGGCTGCCCTTCAATTTGGCCTTCTTGATCAGGTCGCCATACTGGTGCGCCAGCAGGTGCGACTGGATCTGGGTAATCGTATCGACCGTCACGTTAACCACGATCAGCAGGCTGGTGCCGCCTGCGAAGAACAGCCGCATCCCGGTCTGTGCGATAACGTATTCGGGGATCACGCAGACGATGGTGATATACGCCGCGCCGATCACGGTGATCCGGGTCAGCACGTAATCGAGATAGGTCGCAGTGTTCTTGCCCGGGCGGATGCCGGGGATGAAGCCGCCATTGCGCTTGAGGTTGTCGGCGGTCTCTTCCGGATTGAACACCACCGCGGTGTAGAAGAAGCAGAAGAAGATGATCCCCATCGCATAGAGCGCCATGTACAGCGGCGCACCGTGGCGCAGGTACTGGTTGAGCGCGACCAGGACGGTCCCCGCGGTCGAATCGGGTGAGACCGACTTGCCCGCGAACTGGGTGATGGTCAGCGGCAGCAACAGCAGCGAGCTGGCGAAAATCGGCGGGATCACGCCCGCGGTGTTGATCTTGAGCGGCAGATGGCTGCGGTCCGCCTGCATCATCCCTTTCTGGCTGGCACGCTTGGGATACTGGATCAGCAAGCGGCGCTGGGCGCGCTCCATGAAGCAGATGAACAGCACCAGCACGACCACCGCACCGATCATCGCGAACACCGTGAACGCCCCAATCGATCCGGTGCTGTACTGCGAGCCAAGGTTGCCGATGAACGATGGCATCGACGCGACGATCCCGGCCATGATGATCAGCGAGGTGCCGTTGCCGATCCCGCGCGCGGTGATCTGTTCGCCGATCCACAGCAGGAACATCGTTCCTCCGACCAAGCTGACCACGGCGCCCAGGCGGAACATCATCCCGGGCAAGACGACGGCCTGCAGCCCGCTTTGCGCGGCATAGCTTTCAAGCCCGACCGCCAGAAAATATCCCTGCAGCGCGGTAAGGAACACCGTACCATAACGCGTGTACTGGTTGAGCTTCTTGCGCCCGCTTTCGCCTTCCTTTTTCAGCGCCATCAGCGCGGGATGGAGCGAGGCGGCAAGCTGCACCACGATCGAGGCGGTGATGTAGGGCATGATCCCCAGTGCGATCAGGCTCATCCGCTCAAGCGATCCGCCCGAAAACGTGTTGAACATGTCGAGGATGCCGCCGCGCGTCTGATCGTACAGCGTTTCCAGGATCAGCGGGTTTACGCCGGGCAGCGGCACAAAGCTGAGAAAGCGGAACACGATCAGCGCGCCGATCGTGAACCACATGCGCTGCTTCAGATCGCTCGCCTTCGAGAAGTTGGCGAGCGTGAAATTGCTGACGATATTGTCGGCGCGTGATGCCATGGGGGTAGGTGCCTTGCTCGGGGCCGGTCGCAACCGGCGTGCCAGCCCCATATAGTGCCGGTTCGGGAATGTCGAACCCTCGACCGATCCTTTGCACCGGAGGCCCGGCGGTCCCGGGCCGAAGCCCGGGACAACCTATTACTTCTTGATGAGCTCGGCCCGGGCGGTCTTGTTGACTTCGCGGCGAGCGGTCTTCTTCTCGTGCTCGCTGGGCTGAACCTCGGGCAGTTCGATCTTGCCGCCGGCCTTTTCGACCGCTTCGCGCGCGCCCTTGCTTACGCCAGCCACCGCGAACGTAACCTTGGCCGAAAAATCGCCCTTGCCGAGTAGACGGACGCCGTCCTTGCCGCCCCGGGCCAATCCCGCCGCCTTGAGCGCGGCGTGATCCACAGGCTTGCCCGCATCGAGCTTGCCGTTGTCGATCGCCTTCTGGATCAGGCCCAGGTTCACCTCGGCGAAATCCTTGGCGAAGATATTGTTGAAGCCGCGCTTCGGGATCCGCATGTGGAGCGGCATCTGGCCACCCTCGAAGCCGTTTATGCTGACGCCCGAACGCGCCTTGGCGCCCTTTTGGCCGCGCCCGGCGGTCTTGCCCTTGCCCGAGCCGATACCACGTCCGACCCGCATCCGGCCCTTGCGGGCCCCGGCGTTGTCGCGAAGTTCATTCAGTTTCATGTCAGTGCACTCGCTTTCGCTTTAGTCGCGCGTTGATCTCTCCCGTCGGGAGAGGGCTGGTCAGTCGACCACCGCCACCATGTGGGGCAGCTTGGCAATCGCGCCGCGAACCTCGGGGGTATCCTGAAGTTCGACCACGCGATGCATCTTGCCCAGTCCGAGCCCGATCAGCATCTGCTTCTGCTTTGCGGGGCGGCGGATCGGCGAGCCGATCTGCTTGAGCTTGATCGTTTTCTTATCGTTTTTCGGGGCCATCGTTTTTACTCCACGACCGCCGCGGCGTCGGCTTCCGCCTCGGCTGGGGTCCCGCCGCTGCGACCGAGGAGGTCGGCGACCTTCTTGCCGCGACGCTGGGCGACGGACTTCGGCGAAGTCTGCTCGGTCAGCGCGTCGAACGTGGCGCGGATCATGTTGTAAGGGTTGGACGAGCCGACCGACTTGGTCACCACGTCGGCCACGCCAAGGCTTTCGAACACGGCGCGCATCGGGCCACCGGCAATGATCCCGGTCCCGGCAGGCGCGGTGCGAAGGTTGACCTTGCCCGCCCCGAACCGGCCCTTGCCGTCATGGTGAAGCGTGCGGCCTTCCTTGAGCGGAACGCGAACCATCGCCTTTTTGGCGGCCGAAGTCGCCTTGGTGATCGCCTCGGGAACTTCGCGGGCCTTGCCCTTGCCGAAGCCCGCGCGGCCCTTGCCGTCGCCGACCACGACCAGCGCGGCAAAGCCGAAGCGCTTGCCGCCCTTCACGGTCTTGGAAACGCGATTGATGTGGACCAGCTTTTCGATCAGCTCTTC
>JANMQW010000025.1:0-6151 GCA_031370725.1 Novosphingobium sp. | reverse complement strand
AGGCCCGCCAGCTCGCGCGCGCGGGCTATGCCGCGCTCGTGGTGAACCATTATTACCGCAGCGCCAAAGCGCCGGTCCTGCCCGCAGGCGCAAGCTTCACCGATCCCGCGGTCCGCGCGGCAATCGCACCGTTCGGCAAGGCGCTGAGCCCTGCGACGTATGCCAGCGATGGCAAGGCGTTCGTCGCCTGGCTGGATAAACAGGCGCAGGTCGATACCCGTCGCAAAATCGGCACCGTCGGCCACTGCATGACCGGCGGCGCGACCATCCGCACCGCCGCCGCAGTGCCCGATCGCATCGGGGTCGCCGCTTCGATGCACGGCGGCGGGCTGGTCACCGACGCGCCCGACAGCCCCCACCGTCTGATCGCCGCGACCAAAGCTGCGCTGATCGTCGCCATCGCACAGAACGACGACCAGCGCGAACCCGCCTCGCAGATGGGCTTGCGTGCGGCGTGCGAGGCTGCTGGCCGAACCTGCGAAATCGAGGTCTATCCCGCCAACCACGGCTGGACCGTCGCGGACTCGCCGTCTTACGACGCGATTCAGGCCGAACGCGCGTTCCAGCGCCAACTGGCGTTCTACGCCAAGCTTTGAGGTGCCCAAGAAAAAGGCCCCGGCGTTTCCGCCGGGGCCTCGAGTGTTTCCAGGCTGTTGCCTTGGATGCGATGCGTTAGAACTTGACCCCCGCCGCGATGCCATAGCGGCGCGGTTCAAGGGTGAAGATGTTGGTGAAGTTGCCCGACGACTGATCGGTGTTGTATTCGCCGGTGATCGGGGCGCTATCAAAGATGTTCTGGATATAGCCACGAACGAACCAGCGATCCTGCGGACCGTTGAGCTGGATCTGTGCGTTTGCCTGCGCATATCCCTGGATGCGATCATTGTTGGTGTTGAAGATGTTCGAATAGCTCTTGCCGGTGAAGGTAAGATCGGCGCGAGGAACGATCGACATGCCGTTGGCGAACTCACCGGTATACTGCACGCCCGCCGAGAACTTGGCGACCGGGGCTTGCGGGAGTTCGTTGCCCTTGATGCTGACCGGGATAGCATCCTGGGTGACGGTCAATGCTCCGAACACTCGCGCCAAAGCGGGTGCGTTGCCGGCAAGAGCCGAGCAGATGCTAAATGCCCCCGTCGTTCCCGGAGCCAGGCCGCTGCCTGCCGGGAAGAGCGTGGGTGCGCGCAGCCCGACCGAGGCGTTGATCGCTCCGACAAACGCGGCTGCGTTGGCACCGTTGCCCTGCACGGTCGGAGCGACCGCGCAGTTTGAAGCGTTGGTGATGTCCTTGATGATCACCGCATCCCCGCGCCCACCCGACGGATCACGAAGATCGCCGAAAAGCTGGTCGCCGGTGACCTTGGTGTGGAGATAGCTGGCGTTGAGATTGATCAGCACTTGGCGGTTCGGACGGATCAAGGCTTCGGCTTCGGCCCCGTAGATAACCGCGTCGATGTTATCGTTGACCGACGTCCGCTGCACGATCCGGCTGATCTGGAGGCCGGCATATTTGTAGTAGAAGCCGGTCAGGTTCAGCGTGAACTGGCCATCGCCGAAAACGTTCTTCGACCCGATCTCGAACGAATCGACGAATTCCGGCGCGAAAGATTCAGGGACCAACCCGGCGAGCGACAACGGCGGGTTGATACCCCCCGACTTGTATCCGCGCGAATACGAAGCGTAGAGCAGATGACGATTATCGATCTGATAATCGATCACAGCCCGACCAGTAACTTCGCCGAATTTCACCGTGCGTCGCTGGTAATCCTGAATGCCTGCGCGCCCCGGATCGGCATCGAAGGTTGCAATCCCAGGAGAGGTATAGGCATTGGCCGTGCCGTACGGCACCTGAAAGTTGTACAAAGTGGTCCGCGCGACTGAACGCTTTTCATCATGATTGTAACGCACGCCACCCGTAAGCTTGAGCTTGTCGGTAACATCGACATAGGCTTCGCCAAAAATACCGTAGGACTTAAGCCCCTGGAATGCCGCGTTATTGCGGTAGGTGGGAGTGGCCGAGAACGACGGACCGGTGCCGCTGCCCAATGCCGTGGCCGCACCGATCAACGCCGACGCGTAATCGAGACCGAATGCATCGACGAAATAGTCGCTTTGCGGCGACTTCGCGTCGACATAAATGCCGCCGAGCAAAAAGTTGAAAGCGCCGTCGAAGCTCGAGGTCAGGATCGCCTCACCCGAATAATCGTGGCTGCGAGTGATCGAGCGATCGAACGCTACCGGGTTTACGGCACAGCGCGAATGGCCACCGAACACGCCCGTTCCGGTTTCCTCTGGCAGCGAAGTGCAGAGCAGCCCGGAAGGCCCACCCGGGATCAACGCAACGGCTGCAGGCTTGAAAAACGCGCCAATGCCCGGCGCATTTGCCAGTGTGTTGAAAAACGTCAGTCCAGAAGTAAAGGCGGTGCGATCCTGAACTGCGTTGTTATAATCTTCTTGGGAATCGACCATGACCCGATGATAAAACCCGGTCAGCTGAAGCTTGAGAGCGCCAAAATCCTGCTCGATCCGAGCCTGATACTGCTGCTCACTGGTCTTGTAGGTAGGATTGAAGGCAGTATTTATTTGACGAGGATCGCGCGGATTGATCGCATTGCGATAGATGTTCGAGTTGGGATCATACAAGCTTCCCAGCGCTACCCCGTTGGTAAACCCGGGTATAACACCATTGAGCCCGCCAAGCGCGATGCCAAGAAACTCCCGCGAGCTCAGGATGCTCGCCAACGTGGCATTGCCGTTGGTCACGCCATAGCCAAGGTTACCTGGCAAGCAGCCCAAAACCCCGAGCGGATCAGTCTGGCACAGCTGCTTCTGGCTACGCAGGCGGCTGTCTTTTTCGTGGAAATAATACGCCATCAAGTCGATGGTGGTGCTCGATGTCGGCTCCCACCGGATCGAACCGCGCACCGCGTACATGTCGCGATCGTCGACTTTCTTGCCGTCGAACGTGTTGAGCGTGTAGCCATCGCGATTCAGGTAAAATCCGGCTACCCGCACTCCCAGCGTTTCACTGACGGGCAGGTTGACCATCGCCTTGCCCTTGATGCTGTTGTAGTTGCCGTATTCCGCCTCGGCGGCGGCATGGATGCCGTTCAACTGCGGCTTGGCGGTGATGAAGTTGATCACGCCCGAGGTCGCATTGCGGCCAAACAGGGTGCCCTGCGGCCCGCGCAGCACTTCGACGCGCTCAAGATCGAAATACTCGGTTTCGAACAGGCGGGTGGCGAGCAGCGGGGTGCCGTTGATGTGGATCGCGGTCGCGCTGTCGCACGAGGCGCCGACGCACAGATCGCCGATGCCGCGGATGGTGAAGCTCGATCCGGTGAAGTTGCCCTTGGTGAAGGTCACGTTGGGCAGGGTCAGCTGAAGATCGCTGGCGTTCTTGATCTGTTGCTTTTCGAGCGCCTCTCCGCTGAACGCCGAAACCGCGATCGGGACCGACTGGAGCGACTGCGCCTGGCGCTGGGCGGTGACGATGATGACATCGCCCGGTGCATCTGCCGTGGCGTCGGCCTGGGGCGTGGCACTCTGCGCGAAGGCGCTGCCGCCCATCGAAAGCGCTAGAACTGAGGTGGTTGCGCCAAAGCGTACAAGACGCGAGAATGCCTGAAAGCTCACTACCCTACTCTCCCATATTCGATCTTTTAAGCGATCGGTTGAAAGTGAGAGTAACTGACATTCGTGCAAGCGCAAGCCGCTTTGTGCTCAAACCATTTTTTCCCCACAGACCGTTGCAAACGTGTCGCTCCACGCGGACGTCAGTCGTCGAGCGGGACCCCGGAAAGCTGCTTGGCGGTGCGGATCGTCAGCGAGGTTTTGACGCTGGCGACGTTGGGCGCAGGGGTCAGCTTGGAGGTGAGAAACTCCTGAAAGCTCTGCAGATCGCGGCTGACGATCTTGAGGATGAAGTCGATTTCGCCGTTGAGCATATGGCATTCGCGCACCTCGGGAAGGCCGCGCATGTGCTCTTCGAACTGGCGTAGCGCGTCTTCGGCCTGGCTGCGCAGGCTGACGAGCGCGAACACGGTGATCGCATAGCCCAGCTTGGAAGCGTCGAGATCGGCGTGATAGCCGCGGATGACCCCCTCGTCCTCGAGCGCGCGCACCCGGCGCAGGCACGGCGGCGCGGTCAGCCCGACGCGCTGGGCGAGTTCGACGTTGGTAATCCGCCCTTCGTTCTGAAGCTCGCACAGGAGGCGGCGATCGATACGGTCGAGATTGGCCATGGTGCGAGGTCCTCTATCTCCCCGGAGGCGCGCGGTACCGAACCAAGTTCGGCAATTTTCCACACCTTTGTAGCGAGGCGACGCTAATATTGTTGTTTCATACCGCAATCGTCCCACATTGCAACGCCCTGTGTCCGAGGCCTGCGCAGCGCTGATACACCTGCTATGGCAAGGCTGCCGAACCGCTTCGGCCGCCCGCCCCGATCCAGGATCCGATCCGCTTGATGATGCCCGCTTCCCCCGCTGAAAGTTTTGGCAAAGCTGAAGTGATCTTCGACGATCGGCTCGCCACGGTGCTGGCGACCGTGCCCGGCGGCCATGCGGGCGCGCGCACCCAGTATCGCCAGTTGCTCGATCTGCTTGGCCGCACCCCGTCCGGGTTCGAGCTTCCAGAACCGGCGCTGGCGCGGCTGACCGCGCTCGAGCAGTCCCTGTCCGCCGATGAACGCGCGGCGCTGGTCCGCGCCAGCCCTGCTGCGTTGCGCCACCCCGGCTTGATCCTGCGCCTGGCGACCCAGGCCCCGGTAGTCGCTGCGGCGGCGATCGGCGCGGCACGGCTCGACGACTGGCAGTGGACCGCGCTGGCGATCGAACTGCCGCTTGCAGCGCGCGGCCACTTGCGCCAGCGCAGCGATCTGGGACCGCGAGTCCGCGCGGTGCTCGGGCGGCTGGGGATCATGGAAATCGGCCTGCCCGCGCCGCGCGGCGCAGCATGGTCCGCGCCCGTGGTCGAGGCGGTGCAACTGGCAGTTCCCGAAACTGCCCCCACCGCATCAGACGGGATCGGCGCGATCGTCCGCCGGATCGAAGCGTTCCGGCGCAGCCGCAAGGCGGGCACGCTCCAGTTCGGCGACACGCCCCAGCCTGGCGCCAACCCCCAGCAAGGCGACCTGCGGCTTCCGCTCAGCGACGACGACGACGCGGCTGATGTGCCCGCGCTGACCGCGATCCGCTTCGTCAGCGACGCCCGCGGCTGCATCGTCAGCGCCGATGCTCCGTTCGGCGCAATGCTCGCGGGCTTCGTTCTGGGCCAGAGCGCATCGCGCTCGCCCGCTCGATCGGACACCGCCAGCGCCCGCGCCTTGCGCCAACGCCGCCCGGTTCACGGCGGTCGGCTCGACCTGACCGGGGCGGCTGCGATTGCCGGAGCCTGGCAAATTGATGCCGCGCCACGCTTTGCCGCCAACGGCGGGCGCTTCGTGGGCTATCAGGGCGTGCTGCGTCGACCCGACGCGACGCACGCGGAAGCGAGCGACAGCGTTGCCGATCGCCTGCGCCAGTTGCTCCACGAGCTGCGCACTCCGGTCAATGCGATCCAGGGCTTCGCCGAGTTGATCCAGCAACAGCTGTTCGGCCCGACCCCGCATCAATACCGCAGCCTCGCCGCGTCGATCGCCGCCGACAGCGCCGCGGTGCTGGCCGGATTCGAAGAAATCGACCGCCTGGTCAAGTTCGAGACCGGACGCGGCGACGAGGTTGCGGGCAGTTGTGATCTTGCCCAGGTGATCGAGCGCCTGCTCGGCCAGCTTGGCCCGGCGCTAGCCTCGCGCAATGTGCGCCTCACTTTTGAAGGCATGGGTGCCAATTCTGGCCCTGCCCCGGTGCGGATGGCGTCGGGCGAAGCCGAACGGACGCTGTGGCGCGTGCTCGCGCTGCTCGCCGCCGCCGCGCTGCCCGGCGAAACGCTGGCGGTGGACCTGCAGGCAGAACGCGACGGTTTCGCGCTAGTGGCAGACCTTCCGTCCGCGCTCGAAGGTCAAGATGATCGGGGGTTGTTCGCGGTCCATCCGACAGCCGACAGCAGCGCTGGATCGCTCGGCTTCATGGGCGGGGGATTCGCCTTGCGCCTGGCCCGGGCCGAGCTTGCGGCGTACGGCGGATCGCTGGTGCGCGAAGGCCCCCGGTTG
>JANMQW010000011.1:0-5345 GCA_031370725.1 Novosphingobium sp. | reverse complement strand
GCAAGTCGATCCCGACTGGTTCGCCACGGCCGAACGCTGGCGTCAGTTGCAGGAACTTAAAGCGAAGAAGCTTGGCTGGTACGATGCCGACCTCAAGTACGGCACGGTCGGCGCGGTGGCAGTCGACCAAGACGGTCACGTGGCCGCCGCGACCTCGACGGGCGGGCTCACCGGCAAACGCTGGGGGCGGATCGGGGATAGCCCGCTGATCGGCGCGGGGACCTATGCCGACGATCGCGCGTGCGCGGTTTCGGCCACAGGGGTGGGCGAGTTCTTCATCCGAACCGCGGCGGCGCACGAAATCGGCGCGCGGATGCGGCTGCTGGGTGAGAGCGCGCAAGTCGCCGCCGACGCGGTGATCGCCGAAATCGGCGCGCTTGGCGGCAGCGGCGGGGTGATCGTCGCCGCGCCCGACGGCACCACCGCGTTCGCCTTCAACACCTCTGGAATGTACCGCGCGCGCGCCGACAGCGCGGGCTTGCGCGAATCGGCAATCTTCGCCGATGGGGATTGACAGAGCAGCACAGCAGGCTAGTTTTTTGGTTGCTCAGGGGCCGGCTCAAAAGCTAAAAAGTTAGCGGGTCGCCCGACTCCAGCGCTATCCGGGAACGGCGGATTGTCCGCCGACTGGAACCTTGGAGTACTGCCCCATGCGTACCTTGCGTCTCGCGGCTTTTGCCGCCGTCACTCTCGCCTTCGCCGCGCCGCTTCCGGCGGCAGCGCAGAACGATCCGTTCATCGGCGGGGACTATGTCTCGGTCACCGGCGTCTCGATCGACGACGGACATTATATGGATTATGCCAGCTTCCTCAGCGGCTTCTACAAGGCGCAGGAAGACTTTGCGGTCAAGCAGGGCTGGCAAAGCAGCTACGAGATCCTGTCCAACGTCAATGGCCGCAAGGGCGAGCCCGACCTCTATCTGGTCCGCCGCTTCAAGAGCATCCCCGATGGCGCCGAAGGCGAGCGCCGCGCGGAGATGATCCGCAGCCAGGTCAAGATGGACGACGCTCAGATGCAGGCTGCCTCGGGCGACCGCGCGAAGTTCCGCCATGTCGAAGGCACGATGCTGCTCCAGGAAATGAAATGGCGTAAGTAAAGGTCAGACTTCGGCGGGGGAAAGCCCTCAGCTTTCCCCCGCGTGCTTGTCGGCCTTGCGCTTGCCAAAGCGCATGCCTTTTTCCAACCGCCCGCGCAGCTGCGCGTAATAGGCTTCAAGGAACGCACGCTCGTCGCCCTTACCTGGCTCCCAGCCGATCTTGCGACAGATCGCCTCGCACACCGCGACCAGGTTTTCGTTCCGCCCATCGCGCAGCACGCGTTCGAGCGTCTGTAACTCATATTCGCCGTAAACCGCCAGGTCGGCTTCGCTGAAGCGGAACCGCGCGCCGGTAACCTCGCTCGTCCCCTCGCGCGCTGCTGTGCCGGTGGCGAGAATCGCCGCCAGCTTACCGCGCGGCGCCTCGACCACCCAACTCCCGGCAATGATGTCGCCCGCGCGCAACCGGTCGCGGTTGACCAGCGGGATCGCGAGGAAGACCAATAGCCAGCCCAGCGTTGCGAACGTTGCCATGCCGGCGTCGCCGCCCTGGCCCGCCTGGGCGAAGAACACCGCGGGCAGGAACAGCTCGATGTCGCGCATGAGGTTGCGCGCGATTACCGCCTCGGCGGTCAGTTGCGCGCCGTCGCGCGCAGCGACGCGGATCCCCGCCAGCCGCTTGCCCGGGGTCGCACCGCGCGGGCGCAGCTCGAAGAACAGGAAATAGGCGTTGCGGAAGAGGAACATCGCCACGATCCACAGCGCCGCGAAACCTTGCAGCACGCGCCCCGCTGCGTCCTTTTGCTCGAACGCGCCATCGCCCACCTGCAAAGTGCCGAACAGCACGAAGATCAGCAGCAGCGTGGTCAGCAGCATCGTCAACCCGATGATCCCCAAATCGATCAGCAGCGCCCCCGCCCGGCTCGAGCGTGAGGCGACGGTGAAGCCCAGCGCGATGCCTTCGGGCGTCACGACAGTCCGACGGCGCCGCGCCGCATCGAGCATCGGACGCGCGCGCCTGGCCGTGGCTGCCGGGCTCACGCCGCTTCCCCGCTGGCGCCGCGACGCCAATTGAACAGATAGCCGATCCAGAACACCAGCATGAAGCTGCCGATCGCGAACCGGCCGACCGGGTTCTGGATGAGCTGGCGGCAGAACCCTTCGAGCACTGCGGCGACGATTAGCATCAGCACCACCCCGGTCATCACCAGCGCGGCACGGCGGCCTGCGACCGCGGCCGCATCAAGCAACGCGGCCTCGCCCGGAAACGCCAGCGCGCGCCCGACGTGGATCCCAGCAGCGCCTGCCAGCAGGATCGCGAACAGTTCGGTGGTGCCGTGGACCATCAGCCAGGCGGCCAGATCGGGCAGCAGCCCAGCGCGGTTGAACAGCCACAGCAGCGCCCCCAGCCCGGCCATGTTGTGGATCAGCAGCAGCAGCGAGGGCAACGCGAACGCGAAACCCAGCGCGAACGCGAGAATCGCGACTTGGGCGTTGTTGCTGAACAGCGCCGCGGCGAACAACGCCAGCCCGGCCCGCCCGCCGTCGCCATACAGCGTGCTGCGCAGCGTCGCCGCGTCCGCGCCGGGGCGGCGGGCGTCGGCGAGGCTTTCGGGTAGCAGCGCGCCGTACCATTCGGGGTCGTGCGCCACCAGCAACCAACCGACGACAGCCCCCGCCACCATCACCGCCAGGGCGATCGCGATATCAGGCGCGATTCCGCGCACTGCGCGCCCCCAGTCGCCCCCCAGGAACCGCCGAAGCCAGCCCAACAGGCCGACGCGTGGCCCATAGACGAGGAACCAGGCGCGCTGGGTCAGGCTTTCGAGATAGGCCAGCGTGCCCGCATCGAGCGAGGTTTCGCGGGCGATGGCTAGGCTCGAGGCGACGGTGCGATACAGCACCGGCAGCGCGAGAATGTCCTCGTCCGACAGGCGCGACAGACGCCCTTTCTCCATCCGTGCGACGATTGCTTCCAATCGCTTCCAGTCGCCCTCGCGCTCGATCCGGAAGCGATCCGAACGCAGCGCCGCTTGTTCTATTGCCACCACCGGCGCTGGCGTTTTGGCGAAGAATCGAGACAGCGCATTCATCCGATAGCCCCGCTGCGCTTGAGTGTCAGATAGGCGTCGAGCAGCCGCGTTCCGATTTCGCGCCATGGCGCCTCGACGATATCCACCCCCAGCCGCCGCAGCCGGACGAGAACCAGCGCGCGCTGGCTGGCGAGCGCGTCGGCGGCGACCGCGATGCCGATCGCCTGAACGCTGGCGGGTTCGCGCGCAGTCAGGTCGTCCAGTTCATCGTCGCGCAGCACAACGAACACCACGCGGTGGCGCGTCACCAGTCGGGCGACGCTTTCAATCATCAATTCGGCCCCGGTCGGGTCGGTGAACTCGGCGAACAGCACGACCAGGCTGCGCCGCTGGAGCCGCGCCGCCAGCGTGGAGAGCGCGAGGGTGAAGTTGGCCTCTTCGGGGCGATAATCGAGTTCGGCCGCCGCGCTGTGGAGGCGATGGAACTGGCGCGTGTCGACGACGAACGGAGTCGCCACCAGCACCCGCGCGGCAAACCCGAACAGCGCCACCCGGTCGCCCGCTTTGAGCGCGACGAACGCGGTGGTCAGCGCGGCGGAAACCGCCCGGTCAATCCGCGGCAGACCCTGAACCGGCTCGCACATCGCCGCCCCGCAATCGAACGCGAACACGATCGGCAGGTTGCGCTCGACCTCCATTTCCTTGGCCAGCAGGCGGACATGGCGCGCCGAGCTTTTCCAGTCGATCCGCCGCCGATCCATCCCCGGCTGGTAATCCGCGAGCGCCTCGAACTGCGAACCCTCCCCGCGGATGCGCCGCGCGATCAGCCCGAACTGGGCATCGCGCAACAGCATCTGCAACGCCGGGCTGCGCGCCGGGGCAAGGTTTGGACGGACCCGGATGAGGTGGTCGAGCGTCTGGGCGCGTTGCCGCCAAGCCAGCCCCAGCGGACCCGGCCAACGCAGCCACAGCGCGGTGACGGGTGCGGCGCCGCGGCGGTTGGGGACCAGTTCCGCGGTGCCCGACCAGCTTGCGCTCACCGGATCGTAGGCGAGCGGGAAGGTTGTGCGCCCACCCGCCGCCAACCGTGGATCGAGCGCCAGCGCGACCTCGGGCGCGCCAGTGCCGCGCTTGCCGGTAAAGTCGGCGAGCACGGTCAGCGCCAGCGGTTCGCCGATCTCGGCATCGCCCGGAGCGATCAGGCGGACATCCGCCGCGCGCCCGGCCAGCGCGGCGTCGGCAAACACCAGCGCCAGCACCGCCAGCCCCAGCAGCGGAGCCAGCACCCACGCCGCTTCGGCCACGGCGGCCAGCAGCAACGCCAGCGGGGCAATGGTGAGCAGCAGCAGCGTGGCGCGGATGGTGGGGGTGAAAGTCATCGCGGGGCTTCGGTCGCCTCAATCAGTTCCCCGACGATAGCCTCGCCGCTGCGCCCTTCGATTTCCGCCGCGGGCGAGAGCAGCAGGCGGTGGCGCAGGACTGCGGGGGCGAGCGCCTTAACGTCGTCGGGCACCACATAGTCGCGCCCGTCGAGCGCGGCGCGGGCGCGTGCGGCCTGGGCGAGCAGTACCGCAGCGCGCGGGGATGCGCCGCTGCTCAGCTCGGCGCTCTCACGCGTCGCGCGGATCAGGCGGACGATGTAGTCGGAAACCGGCTCGGCCAGCGTGACCCCGCTGACCGCCGCGACCGCGCGAGCGATCCCGGTGCCATCGGTCACCGCGCCCAGCCCCATCGCGGCCGGGCTCGGCGCACCCCCGCGCTCGCCATAGAGCCGCACCACGCGCGCCTCTTCGGCAGCGCTGGGGTAATCGACCAGCAACTTGAAAAGAAACCGGTCGAGCTGCGCCTCGGGCAGCGGATAGACACCCTGGCTCTCGATCGGGTTCTGCGTGGCGATCACGGTGAAGCGTTCGGGCAGCGCATGCGCCTCGCCATCGAGCGTCACGCGGCGTTCCTGCATCGCCTCGAGCAGCGCGGCCTGGGTTTTGGGCGGGGTGCGGTTGATCTCGTCGGCGAGCAGCAGCTCGCAAAAGATCGGACCGCGGGTGAGCGTGAACGCGCTGGTCGAGAAGTTGAAGAGGTTGGAGCCCAAGATATCGCCGGGCATCAGATCGGGGGTGAACTGGATGCGCCCGAAGTGCAGCCCGAGCGCGGCGGCGAGGCTTTGCGCGAGGAACGTCTTGGCGGTGCCGGGTGGGCCTTCGAGCAGGACGTGGCCGCGCGCGAACAGCGCGATCAGCAAGTGCTCGACCACCTCCGTCTGGCCGACGATCGC
>JANMQW010000448.1:0-1856 GCA_031370725.1 Novosphingobium sp. | reverse complement strand
TCCGGTTGGCGCGGATCGCCTGATAGAGCTGAGGCACTGCCCACGCTGCGGCATGCCCGCCCCAAGGTACGCGGGCATCTTCGGGCAGCAGCACCTCGACCTCGGGCGGTGCGCCGGGCTCACCCTCGACCAGTGCGACCGTGTCAATCTCTCCCCACGGTGCCAGCCACGCGCGAAACCCCTCGGGATCGGCCACCGTCGCCGACAATGCAGAGCGGCGCATTGCCGGAGCAATCGCCTGGAGCCGGGTCAGCGCGAGCGCCAGAAGGTCGCCGCGCTTGCCGGTGGCGAAAGCGTGGACCTCGTCGATTACCACACGCTGGAGCGTGGCGAACAGCGTCGCGGCTTCGGGATAGCTGAGCAGCAGCGAGAGCGATTCGGGCGTTGTCAGGAGGATATGCGGAGGCCGCACCCGCTGGCGCGCCTTGCGGTCCGAAGAAGTATCGCCGCTGCGCGTCTCGATCCGGATCGGCAGGCCGATCTGCTCGACTGGGGTCAGCAGGTTGCGCTGAACGTCGGTCGCAAGCGCCTTAAGTGGCGAGACATAGAGCGTGTGCAGACCCTCGGGCGGCGCAGCGCCACCCAGTCGCGAGGGCGCAAACGCGGCCAAGCTCGGCAGGAACCCGGCGAGCGTCTTGCCCGCCCCGGTATCGGCGACGAGCAAGGCGTGCTGCCCCGCCTCGTCCGCGCCAAGCATAGCGAGCTGGTGGCGCCGCGCATGCCACCCGCACGAGGCAAACCAATCCGCGATTTCAGAGGGGAGGCAGGGGAGGATGGGGGCGGCGATCATCGTCATGCCTTCAACGCACGATCCGCGCATCGGGTCAAACCCGCGCGCTGCTTCGCGCCGTTGGGGCTTGCACAACGCGGCCGAAACCGGGAAGGTCGGTACGTAATTTTGGGATTCGCACTTCGGAGGCCGCCGACGCGTTATGTGGCGATTGTTGTCTAGTACAATTCCCGAAACCTTGCGCGCCGAGCTCGAGACCCGGGTCGGCGCTGCGGCTTCTGCTTTGCCGCCACGCACCCGCGAGTCCGAGATCGAGCTCGCCGGGTTCTTCGCCGCCAGCCGCGGCGCCGGGGGCCTGCTGCGCCAGTTGCTCGACCAGCCCGATGCGCGCGCGCTGGTCAGTCAGCGGCTCAAGGATCCAGTGGTGTTCCGCGCCTGCCCGACGATCAAGCAGTCAGGGGCGCCCTCTACCACTTATCGCACCGATCAGAAGGAGTGGAACGCGTCCGACGATCCGCCGTCGCTGTTCACCTTGTGGTTCGCGGTGACCGAGGCGGGTGCGGGCAACGGCTGCCTGCGGATGGGGGCCAGCTCGGCCGAGGGCGAACGGACGATGGTCTCGGTCTCGCGGCTCTCCAGCCTCGAACTCGCCAGCACCACCGCCCCGTCCTACGATGCGGCGATGAAGCCGGGGCAGGTGCTGTTCTTCGATGCGACTCAGCTTTACGGCGCCTATCCCAACCACTCCGACCGCCCACGGATCGCGGTGCGCTTGACGCTGGGCGAGCGGACCTCGCTCAAGGGCCGCGACTTTCAGGAAATCGGCCAGTTCGGCTCGGTCGGACTGGTGGCAAAGCAGGGCTGGCGCAAGCTGTTCGGCGGCAAGGATTGAACTCTGCCTTATAGGTAGAGAATCCGCTTCGCGTTTCCCAACCTCCATAGTAGACTTATCCGCGACAGGGGTAACGATCGCCTTGGCGCAGTGGGCACGCGACCTAGGCGGCGATCCGGAGAGCGCGCTGTCATGGCTTATATCGCAACCCCCTCGTCGAACCGCCGTGCGCTGACCATCGGCGCGGTGGGCGCCCTTCATGCCGCCTTGGGATACGCGCTTGTCACTGGGTTC
>JANMQW010000089.1:0-2938 GCA_031370725.1 Novosphingobium sp. | reverse complement strand
ATCTTGGGACCCATATCGCGATGGCACAGCTTGAACCAGGCGCGCGCGAACGCATCCTTGAACGCCTCGTGATCGGTGCGGAACTTGTCCGAGATCGCGCGGAATTCGGGGTCCATCTTCAGCGCCATATCGGCGGTGGTCATCATCGTGGGAACCTTGATGCTGGGATCCCACGCCGCCGGGGCCATGTCTTCAGGCTTCTGGTTGATCGGCTGCCACTGCTGCGCGCCTGCGGGGCTGTGAACGATCTCGTAATCGTAATCGAGCAACAGGCGGAAATAGTTCTCGGTCCATTCGGTCGGAGTGTTCACCCATGAACCTTCGATCCCGCTGGTGACGGTGTGTTCCCCGATACCGCCGCTTTCGTGGCCGCTGACCCAGCCAAAGCCCTGCGAAGCCATGTCGCCGCCCGCAGGAGCCTTGCCGAGCAGCCCAGCGTCGCCGTTGCCATGCGCCTTGCCGAAGGTGTGCCCGCCCGCGGTCAGCGCGACGGTTTCCTCAGAGTTCATCGCCATCCGCTCGAACGTCGCCTTCATGTCGCGCGCCGACAGCAGCGGATCGGGGTTGCCGCCCGGGCCTTCGGGATTGACGTAGATCAGCCCCATCTGGATCGCGGCGAGCGGCCCATCGAGTTCGGCAAAGCCTTCATCGGGGCGAATGCGGGTGGCTACACCTTCGTTGACCCACTTGTCTTCGTCGCCCCAATAGATGTCGCGCTCGGGCTCATAAACGTCGGCGCGACCGGCGCCGAAGCCGAACACGGGTCCGCCCATCGATTCGATCCCGACGTTACCCGCCAGGATGAACAGGTCGGCCCAGCTGATGCTTTGGCCGTACTTCTGCTTGATCGGCCACAGCAGGCGCCGGGCCTTGTCAAGGTTGCCGTTGTCCGGCCACGAATTGAGCGGGGCAAACCGCTGCTGGCCCGAATTGGAACCGCCGCGACCGTCGCCGGTGCGATAGGTTCCTGCAGCATGCCACGCCATGCGGATGAAGAATGGGCCGTAATGACCGTAATCAGCCGGCCACCATGGCTGGCTGTCGGTCATCAGCGCGGTCAGATCGGCCTTGAGTGCGGTGTAATCGATGGTGTTGAACGCCGTGGCATAGTCGAAGCCCGGGCCCATCGGATCGACGCTGCCGTTGGGGGCGAGCACATCGACCGCGAGCGCATCGGGCCACCAATCCTTGTTGGTGCGACCCAGCAGCGCGCGCGCGCCCGTCACCGGGCATCCGCCCTCACCCATCGATCCGACTATAGCGTTCATCATCCTGCTCCTCGTTCGCGCCGGTGACCCAGCGACTCTGCAGACCTATCTCTACCCCGTCCGTCAAACGAGTGAAGCGATTAAGCATGGTCAATGCGTGCGGAAAAATCGATTAATCGGCCGATCGCGATTCGCGCGCCGCTTGCCGCTCCGCCGGGCACGCCGTAAGCGCTCCGCGATGAGCCATTATCCCCTTACCGCCCACCTTATGCAGCGCGGCTGCGAGTTTCTAGGCAGCGAATACGCAATCCTGTGCGGCGCGATGAGCTGGGTGTCCGAACGCCACCTCGTCAGCGCGATCAGCGAGGCCGGCGGCTTCGGGGTGATCGCGTGCGGCGCGATGACCCCCGAGCTGCTCGACACCGAAATTGCAGCGACCGCCGCGCGCACGCGCAAACCGTTCGGGGTCAACCTGATCACGATGCACCCGCAACTGTTCGAGCTGATCGAGGTGTGCGTGCGCCACCGCGTCAGCCATGTCGTGCTGGCGGGCGGGATTCCGCCCAAGGGCAGCGTCGAGGCTATTGCTGCCAACGGCGCGAAAGTCATCTGCTTCGCGCCCACGCTTGCTTTGGGCAAGAAGTTGTTGCGATCGGGCGCCGATGCGCTGGTAATCGAAGGCAGCGAAGCCGGCGGCCACATCGGTCCGGTTTCGACCAGCGTGCTGGCACAGGAGATCCTGCCCGCATTGGCCGACGAACATCTGGTATTCGTCGCCGGCGGAATCGGGCGGGGCGAAGCGATCGCCGGGTATCTCGAGATGGGCGCCTGCGGGGTCCAGCTCGGCACGCGCTTTGCCTGTGCGACCGAGAGCATCGCCCACCCGGCGTTCAAGAAGGCGTTCTTCCGCGCCAGCGCGCGCGAGGCGGTGGCCAGCGTCCAGGTCGATCCGCGGCTGCCGGTGATCCCGGTTCGTGCACTGAAAAACAAGGGCAGCGAACTGTTCACCGCCAAGCAGCTCGAAGTCGCCCGCGCGCTCGACGAAGACGGCATCGCGATGGGCGAGGCGCAGCTCCAGATCGAGCACTACTGGGCCGGCGCGCTGCGCCGCGCGGTGATCGACGGCGATATCGAGCATGGCAGCCTGATGGCGGGGCAGAGCGTGGGGATGGTCACGCAGGAAGAGCCGGTGGCGGAGATTATCGCCGCGCTGATGGCGCAGAGCGAAGCGGCACTGGGACGGCGATAGGCCGTCAGATCAAGCCGCGCGCGGTCAACTCCCCCTCAAGCCTCACCGCTTCGACGAAATGATGAGCGTGCCAGCCGCGCTCCCGCGCTGCTTCTACATTGGGCAGCGAATCGTCGATGAACAGCATCGCTTGCGGCTCGTAGCCAAAGCGCCGTTCGGCCAGCGCGTAAATCGCGGGGTCGGGCTTGGCAATTTTCTCGTCGCCTGAGACGACGATGTCGCGAAACCGGTCGAACACCGGCGCGGTGGGGCGGAACCCGGCCCAGGTGTCCGCGCCGAAGTTGGTGATGCCGTGGAGCGGGACGCCGTTGGCCAGCAGCCGTTCGACCAGTTCGAGGCTGCCGGGGACCGGTCCGGGGATGCTCTCGTTGAAGCGCGCGAACCAGTCGGCGATCAGCGTGGCGTGTTGGGGGAACAACGCGCTGCGTTCGGCAACCATTTCGGCTGCGGGCCGCCCGGCATCGTGCTGGGCGTGCCATTC
>JANMQW010000406.1:0-1506 GCA_031370725.1 Novosphingobium sp. | reverse complement strand
TTGAGCGCCGAGACGAGCTGAACCAGCGCAGTTTCACGCCGCTTGATCAGCCACAACACCGCACGCCGCGCCGAACGCGGGCCGAGCCCTGGCAGCTTGGCCAGCGCGGCGCTCAGTGTCTCGATCTCTTGCGATGCCATCACCCGCCAGATAGGGCGCGCGCAAGCAAACGGAAAGGTGCCGATGCGCGTCGTTTTCATGGGCACGCCCGAGTTCGCGGTGCCGACACTGCGGGCACTCGTCGCAGCGGGGCACGAGGTTGTCGCGGCCTACACCCAGCCGCCGCGTCCCGCCGGTCGGGGCAAGCAGGACCGCAAATCGCCGGTGCAACTCGCTGCCGAGGCACTGGGAATCGCAGCGCGGCATCCGGCAAAGCTCAAGGGCATCGACGAGCAAGCGGAATTCGCCGCGCTTGGCGCCGATATCGCGGTGGTCGCGGCTTACGGCCTGATCCTGCCGCAGGCGGTGCTCGACGCGCCCCGACTGGGCTGCCTCAACGTTCATGCCTCGTTGCTGCCAAGGTGGCGCGGGGCTGCGCCGGTCCATCGGTCGATCCTGGCGGGGGATGCGGAAACCGGGGTCTGCATCATGCAGATGGAGGCGGGGCTGGATACCGGGCCGGTGCTGGCAAGGGCGTCGGTGTTTGTGGGCGGCAAGACAGCGGGAGAGTTGATCGGTGAGCTGGCGGGCGTGGGTTCACGGCTGCTGGTGGAGGTCTTGGCCGACTTGCCGGCCCATCCGCCCGTCGCCCAACCCGTAGAGGGGGTCACATACGCCAGCAAGATCGACAAGGCCGAGAGTCGACTGGATTTCACCCAGCCCGCCGAGCAGGTCGAGCGCCAGGTGCGCGCCTTTGCCCCCTCGCCGGGAGCCTGGTTCGAGCTTGAAGTCGAGCGGTATCGGGTGCTGGCGGCGGGGGTGGTTCAGGGCGAAGGCGAAGTGGGATTGATCCTCGACGAACGGCTGACCATCGCTTGCGGTGATGGCGCAATCCGGCCCACGCTTATCCAGCGCGCGGGACGCCCAGCGATGGAAACGGCGGCGTTTCTGCGTGGTCGGGCGGTCTCGCCGGGAACAAGCCTGGGCTGATGTTGGCGCGGCTGCTTCGACAAGCTCAGCATGAGCGGGGGATTCGTAGGGTTCAAAATCCCTAGACCCGCTCAGCCTGAGCTTGTCGAAGGCCACGCCTCACCCTAGCCCCACCCGATGACCCGCTTCGCCCTCACCCTCGAATACGACGGCGCGCCCTTCATGGGGCTCCAGCGCCAGCCGCATGGGCCGAGCGTGCAGCAGGCGGTCGAGGAGGCGGCGTTTGCGGTGCTGGGCCAGCTGGTCACGCTCCACGCCGCGGGGCGGACCGATACGGGGGTCCATGCGCTGGCGATGCGCGCGCATATCGATGTTGAGAAGGACATCGCGCCGTTTCGGCTGATGGAGGCGCTCAACGCGCGATTGCGCCCGCACCCGATCGCGGTGCTGGCGTGCGAGGCGGTGGCCGACGACTGG
>JANMQW010000395.1:0-4240 GCA_031370725.1 Novosphingobium sp. | reverse complement strand
TGACGATCTTAGGAAATCCTCAAAGTTTCCATATTATTCACCACGGCCATACAGCGTGCGTTGGCCATTAGTGGCGAGCGTTCGAGCGACAGGACGGGAACCACGAATGAGCGCTTTCGGTCGGAAGAGCGGGGTCGGCAGCATGTCGGGCGCACGTCCTTCGTTCGGCGTGGCCCGGCCGATGCGCGGGCCCGAAGGCGCCAAATCGGCGCCCGCCCCCGGCACGATGGGCGGTGACCAGTTTCCCCCGCTGCCGTCGACCGAGGCGCCCTCGCCGCCCTCCGGCGGCGGCGGTTATAACGACCGCAACGCCGATGCCATGACCCGCCTCGCCGACCGCGCGAACTTGGTCAACGAGGGCAACTACGAGGCCCAGGGCTTCGAAGCGTCGGTCCACAAGATCAAGGAACAGGTGCTCCCGCGCCTGCTCGAGCGTGTCGATCCCGAAGCCGCGGCGACGCTGACCAAGGACGAGCTGTCCGAGGAATTTCGCCCGATCATTCTGGAAGTGCTGGCCGAGCTCAAGGTTACGCTCAACCGGCGCGAGCAGTTCGCGCTCGAAAAGGTTCTGATCGACGAGCTGCTCGGGTTCGGGCCGCTCGAAGAGCTGCTTAGCGATCCCGACATCTCGGACATCATGGTCAACGGGCCGCAGCAAACCTACATCGAGAAGAAGGGCAAGCTGATGCTCGCCCCGATCCAGTTCCGCGATGAAGCGCATCTGTTCCAGATCGCCCAGCGGATCTGCAACCAGGTCGGCCGCCGGGTCGACCAGACCACCCCGCTGGCCGACGCCCGGCTCAAGGACGGCAGCCGCGTCAACGTGATCGTTCCGCCGCTGTCGCTGCGCGGCACCGCGATCTCGATTCGTAAATTCTCCGAAAAGCCGATCACCATCGACATGCTCCGCGACTTTGGCAGCATGTCCGACAAGATGGCGACCGCGCTGAAAATCGCCGGGGCCTGCCGGATGAATGTGGTAATTTCGGGCGGTACCGGCTCGGGCAAGACGACAATGCTCAACGCGCTTTCCAAGATGATCGATCCAGGCGAACGCGTGCTGACGATCGAGGATGCGGCCGAACTGCGGCTCCAGCAGCCGCATTGGCTGCCGCTGGAAACGCGTCCGCCCAACCTTGAAGGCCAGGGCGCAATCACCATTGGCGATCTCGTCAAGAACGCCCTGCGGATGCGTCCTGACCGGATCATCCTGGGCGAAATTCGCGGCGCGGAGTGCTTCGATCTGCTCGCCGCGATGAACACCGGCCACGACGGCTCGATGTGCACGCTTCACGCCAACAGCCCGCGCGAATGCCTTGGGCGTATGGAAAACATGATCCTGATGGGCGACATCAAGATCCCCAAGGAAGCCATTAGCCGCCAGATCGCCGAATCGGTCGACCTCATCGTCCAGGTCAAGCGCCTGCGCGACGGCAGCCGCCGCACCACCCAGATCACCGAAGTGATCGGGATGGAAGGCGACGTGATCGTCACGCAGGAACTGTTCAAGTTCGAATATCTCGACGAAAGCGAAGACGGCACGATCATCGGCGAATTCCGCCCAAGCGGGCTGCGGCCTTACACGCTGGAAAAGGCGCGCCAGTTCGGGTTCGATCAGGCGTATCTCGAGGCGTGCCTCTAGACCGATCGAAGGCGACACAAGCGACAAGTCCTACTTCGCGTGTTGATATTCGATCGAAGTAGGAAAGTTGATTGGGCAAACGGCCTGCGTTCGCGTGCGCCATGACCGACGGCAGAAACCAACACAGCTGCGCAAGTTGCCGTTTGCGTTCGCTTCGCGAGCGAAATGTGACGCGGACGACAGCTTCGATGTTTGCGTTGCAAGGCAGCAACACCTTTGACGCAATCTATGGAAAATTTAAGTTATTTGCCGTCGCTGACTTTCGCAATCGCATCAAATAGGCGAACCCCTGCCTCATCAAGGGGAACGGTCATGTCAAAATCAACTCTTCTATCCACCTGCGCGATGCTCGGCCTGGCCTTTTTCGGCGTAAGCGGCCCGGCCCATGCCCAGTCCGAAGGCTCGCCTCAAGCGAGCGACAATCCTGCCGGTGAGGAAATCATCGTAACGGGTTCGCGCATCCGTCGCGATCCACTGGACCAGAGCTCGCCTGTCGTCACGCTGGATCAAACTACGCTCGCGCAGACCGGGCTCAGCGCGATTGCCGATATTCTGCAGCGTCTGCCCAGCGCGGCGGGCGGTCTCAACACCAAAGTCAACAACAGCGGCAACATCGGTAATCCGCCTGACGGCGGCGGAGTTGGCGCAGGTTCGGCGGAAATCAATCTGCGCTACCTGGGATCCAAGCGCACGCTGGTGCTGGTCGATGGCCTGCGCTTTGTGAACGGCGCGAGCGCGAGCGGCATTCCCTCGACGGTCGATCTCAACACCATTCCCGCAAACATGATCGAGCGGATCGAAGTTCTGCAATCGGGACAGTCGCCGCTGTATGGGTCGGACGCACTCGCAGGCGTCGTCAACATCATCACCAAGTCGAGCCAAGAGGGTTTGCAGGCATCGGCCCAGTTCGGAACGTTCCGCAAGGGCGATGGCCATACCCAGGATTACAATGCCAGCTATGGCATCAAGGGTGACACGACGAGCATCGTGTTTGGTGCCAGCTATGTGAAGCAGGAAGCGGTGCGGACGCGCGATCGCGCGCTTTCGCAGTTCCCCAACCCGGGCCAGACCAGTTGCACCGACCGCATCGGCGGTTGCAGCAGCGCTCCGTTGCTGGGGCGCTATGACGTGAATGGCCAAAGCCTGACCCTGCGCGCGCCCGTCATCGGTCGCAAAGCGGTTTATGATCCAACGCTTGTCGGTGGTGATTTCACCCGGTTCACATCGGCGGCACGGTTCAATTTCGCGCCGTTCAACTACTTCCTGACACCGTCGGAGCGTTATGGTAGCTTCTTCAACCTCAAGCAGGAACTGACGCCTGACATCAATCTGCGCGTCAAGGCGGTCTATTCGCACCGCAATTCGCAGAACCAGGCAGCGTTCCTGCCGCTGTTCATCGGGCCCGATGCCGGCAATGGCAATTTGCTCGATACGATTACGATCGACGCGAGCAATCCGTTCAATCCGTTCGGGACGCTTTCGGCAGGCAACCCGGGCGATCCTCCAGCCAACTATTCGACCGTTCGTCGCCGCCTCATTGAAGCCGGGCAGCGCACCTACAACCAGAAGGTCGATACGATGTCGATCACCGGCGGCTTGGATGGCACGTTCATGGTCGGCGAGAAGAAGTGGTTCTGGGATGTCAGCGCGGTGTTCGGGTTTAACGATGCCAAGCAATCGTTCACGGGCAACGTCAATGCGGCCAACCTGACGCGCGGCCTTGGGCCCGTCGCCAAGTGCACGGCACCGTGCGTTCCGGTAAACATCTTCGGCGGTGCTGGTTCGATCACCGCCGATCAGCTTGCGTATATCACCTATACCGAGCGCAACCGCAGCGCGCAGGAACTGCAGGACTATACCGCCAACCTCAGCGGCGACTTGTTCGACCTGCCTGCGGGGCCGGTCGGGTTCGCGGTCGGCTATGAACATCGCTATCAAAAGGGCAGCTTCGATCCCGATCCGATCACGGCGGCCGGGCTGAGTTCGGATATTCCCTCGCTCCCGGCGCGCGGCAGCTATACATCAGACGAGTTTTACGGCGAGCTGCGCGTGCCGTTGCTGAAAGACACGCCGTTCTTCTATTCGCTCGAAGTCGACGGCGCGGTCCGCCACTCGAACTTCTCACGCAGCGGCGGCACCACCACCTACACCGGCAGCGGGGCGTGGAAACCGGTCCGTGACCTGCTGTTCCGCGGCTCGTACGCCACCGGGTTCCGGGCGCCTGCGATCGGCGAATTGTTCGGTGCCGCATCGCGCGCCGATGCGCCGATCGACGATCCGTGCACCAACGTGGTGGGCTCACCTTATCGCAATAACACCGGGAATGTCCGGGCGAACTGCACTGCCAATGGCGTGCCGGCCAATGGCAGCTATCAAGAGCCGAATGGCGGACAGCTGAGCGTGCTGACTGGCGGCAACCTCAAGCTGAAGCCTGAAACGTCGCGTACCTTGCTGTTTGGCGGGGTTTATTCGCCAAGCTGGGCACGTAGCGGCTTTCTCAGCCGGGCCAGTGTCGAGGTCAATTATTACGACATCCGGGTCAACAACGCGATCGCGCCGGTCGATGCGCAATTGACGCTCAATCGCTGTGCGTTGGCC
>JANMQW010000364.1:0-7173 GCA_031370725.1 Novosphingobium sp. | reverse complement strand
CAACGGCCTGGTCAACCAGGGAGGGGTCTCTGAAGGCGCAGCCAAGGGCCTGCGCGCCCGGATCAACCAGGCCTACGCTGCAGTGCGCGAACCCAACGGGTTCCAGCCGGCCGCATTCCGCCGCGCATTGGGGGGCGCCGTCGCCAGTATCCGGAGCCTTCGCTGACATGAATTTCAGGGCTGCCCAGTTCAAGGCCTATGCGTCCAGTACGACCGCGCTGGCAGCCGCGCTTTCGCTGGCCCTGGCGGGCTGCGGCGGCGGGGGCGGCACCGGCAACACCGTCGGCGGGCCCGCACCGGCGCCGACCCCGACTTCGACCACCGCAGCGCGCCTGTTCAGCGATCCGGCGGCTGAATCGCTGAGCGTCGCGGACGTCCAGAAAATCATCGCGCAGGCGGTGGGCGAAGCGCAGTCGCGCAACCTGCCCTCGGTGATCGCGGTGGTCGATCGGGTGGGCAACGTCCTCGGCGTGTTCCGGATGAACGGTGCGCGCGCGACCACCCGAACCAGCGCATTCATCTCGTTCACCGGCACGCTCAACAACCCGCCCGTCGAAGCGCAGGGGCTCGACCTTCCCGCGACTGCGGCGGCGATCGCCAAGGCGGTGACCGGCGCGTACCTGTCGAGCGGGGGCAACGCGTTTTCGACCCGCACCGCCAGCCAGATCGTCCAGCAGCACTTCCCGCCCGCACCAACCACGCCGGGGCTCGAATCGGGGCCGCTGTTCGGGGTGCAGTTCAGTTCGCTGCCGTGCTCGGATTTCTCCTCGCGGTTCAACGCAGCGGGCGGCACGGCGGCGCTCGTCGGGCCGAAGCGCACGCCGCTGGGCCTCGCCGCCGATTCGGGTGGCTTCCCGCTGTACAAGAACGGGGTGGTCGTCGGCGGGATCGGGGTGGTCGGCGACGGCGACTACGGGTTCGACCCCACCATCCTCGACACCGATACCGACGCCGAGGAATTCATCGCGCTGGCCGCGATCCAGGGCTTCGCGCCGGCCGAGAACATCCTCGCCGACCGGATCAGCGTCGATGGCACGCTGCTGCGGTTTTCCGACGCGCGGATCGGCGGGCTGGCCGGTCTCCAGACCAATTTCGCGGCGATCAATGGTCCCGCGGGCGCGGTGGTCCCGGTGACCGGCTACAACGCGGGCGCGATCATCGCGGGTTCGGTGTACGGCACCGAAGCCTCGGGTGTCCGCCCCTCGACGACCGCCGAGTACGCCAACCGCGACATCTTCGTGTTCAGCGACGGCGCGGGTGCCAACCGCTATCCGCCTCGCGCCGCGACCGACGGGGTCGCCGGTGCGCTGAGCGCCACCGACGTGCGCGCGGTGCTGGAAGAAGCGTTCAACGTGATGGCCCGCGGCCGTGCTCAGATCCGCCAGCCGCTCGACAGCCGGATCCAGGTATCGATCAGCGTGGTCGATACCAACGGCGCGATCCTGGGGATGATCCGGTCGCCCGATGCACCGGTGTTCGGCTCCGACGTATCGCTGCAAAAAGCCCGGACGGTGGCGTTCTTCTCGAACAAGCTCGCGGCAAACGACCTGACCGTCGCGGGCCTTGGCAGCTTCGTCACGCGGGCTCGCGCGTTCCTGGGCGATGCGGCGGCGCTGACTGGCGGAATCGCATTTTCCAACCGCGCGCAGGGATTGCTCGAGCGACCGTATTACCCCGATGGCGAAGTCGGGAACCCGCCGGGACCGTTCGCCCAGCCGATCGCCGACTTCAACCCGTTCGCCACGGGTCTCCAGACCCAGCTGATCGCCGGAAACCTTCTTCAGCACGCGGGCTTCATCCTTGGCGCCAACGCCGATACTCCGGTCGGCTGCACCGCCGCCCCGGCAACCGCCGGATCACCCAACCGGGTGGCCAATGGCATCCAGATATTCCCCGGCGCGTCGCCGCTCTATCGCAACGGCGTGTTAGTCGGCGGGGTCGGGGTATCGGGTGACGGTATCGACCAGGACGACATGATCAGCTTCCTCGGTGGGGCCAACAACGGCGGCGCGCGCGCGGGCAACGGTCTGGGCAATGCGCCCAAGGCCATCCGTGCGGACACGGTAACGCCGCCAGGCACAAACACCCGGCTGCGCTACGTCAATTGCCCATTCGCCCCATTCGTCGATACCAAAGACCAAAACGCTTGCGAGGGCCTATGATCGACACGGTCGCCTCGATCCTCGCGCCGCTGCTCGGCCTGGCCGGCAGTGCGGGGGGAGCGGACGCGCCCGTCTCGATGCCGTTCGAGCTGCCCGCGGCGCGCAACGCGGCACAGTCGGCCAAGCCCGGGCTGCTTGCGACGACGGTGCTGCCGTCGATCCAGTTCGCAGCGGCGCAGGCAGCAGCGGTCGAAGAGCCGGCCCTCGCCTTCCCCAGCGCGGCGAAGCGGGCCACGGCGCGCCAGCTCGCGTTCGATTTTGCAGACGCCGGTAGTGCAGCCGCAGTCGCCAAGCCGCCGCTGATCACCGCGCTGGCTCAGGAAGCCAGTGCCGCACCGATGGCGGCTCCCGCACCAGCCGCGACGTCCGCCGCTGCACCGATGAATACTCGCGCCGAGGCCGAGGCGGCGCCGCCAATCACGCCCGACAACGCGCTGCTCGATGGTCGGCGCCGCCCCGGTTTCCAAAAGGATCTGCCCGAACGGATCGAGCAGATGAATATCGGCGCTATCCGTCCGCCGCCACCCGAAGCGTTCTATGGCAAGGAAGGCGAAGACTACCCCGACGGGATCGAGCGCACCGAGATGAACGTGGCGGTGCCCGATCGCTGGCGGATCACTTCTTCGCTGTGCCCGACCGGCGGGGACCGCTCGATCTTCGTGCTTTATCCCAATCTTAGGGCGGTGTGCCATTCGACGCGCGATCCGTTCCACGCCAACGTGCTGAAGGGCGATAAGCCGATCAGCGCGAAGGACAGGCCGGGTTTCCTCCACGGCGATGACTGGTTCTTCATCGTCAACGCCATTTCCGATACGATCGTGGAGCCGCGCAGCTTTCCGATTCCGGTAGGCAACCAAACCACCGCCCGGCCCAATTCAGACGACACGTTCGGTAATCCGCACTCGCTGGTGCTTGCCCAGACCTTCATTACCGGGGTCTCGCTGCTCAAGGGCCAGACCGTCTTCAAGCCGCCGATTGTCGAATACCGCCTGACGCTGGCGACCCAGGTCAATTACGTGAATGTGCCCGAGCGGCGGGTGCTCAACGTCAAACCGTCGAAGAACAGCGACCGCCTCGATTATTTCGTCGGGGTGCAGGAAGCGTTCATCGACTACCACCTCGGCAAGTATGACAATTCGCGTTTCGATTTCTTCAGCGTTCGCGTTGGAATCCAGCCGTTCCAGCAGGATTTTCGCGGCTTCCTGTTCCAGGATGAGAATCTCGGGATCCGCCTGTTCGGCAACCGCGACAACAACCGGCTCCAGTTCAATCTCGCGGTGATCCGGCGGCTGGAGAAGGACACCAACTCGGGGTTGAACTCGGTCGTCCAGACCCCGCGCCGCGATTATATCTTCCTCGCCAACGTGTTTCGCCAGGATTTCCCGCTCGTCGGGCTGACCAGCCAGGTTTCGGTCACCTACAACATGAACCGCGAGAAGAATCACCCGGAGGTCGATGACAACGGCTTCCCGACCCGCCCGGCGCTGCTTGGCAACTTGCGTGGGCGCAATTACGATGTGGTCTATATCGGTTACGCGACCGACGGGCACGTCGGCCGGATCAATCTGACCAGCCAGCTTTACGGGGCGTTCGGGCAGGATCGAAACAACTTCTTCAATTCCGAGAAGGCCAAGATCCAGGCGTTTTTCGCCGCGGCAGAAGCCAGCTACGACCTCGACTTCATGCGCTTCCGCGTGTCCGGGCTCTATGCCAGCGGCGACAGCAAGCCATACGACAACAAGGAAACCGGTTTCGACGCGATCAACGAGAATCCGATCTTCGCCGGTGCAGACACCAGCTATTGGATTCGCCAGACGATTCCTTTCGCGGGCGGCGGGCGCGCGATCGGGCTCAACGGACGCAATGGTATCCTCAACTCGCTGCGCAGTTCGAAAGAGCAGGGGCAATCGAACTTTAACAATCCCGGCGTCATCCTGGCGGGTGCCGGGGTCGATGCGGATCTGACCCCGACCTTTCGACTTTCAGGCAACCTCAATCATTTGTGGTTCGACAACACTGCAACCTTGCAGGCGCTGCGGGTCGAAGGATCGATCCCCCGTTCGATCGGCTATGATATTTCGGCGGCGGCAATCTGGCGGCCTCTGGCGTCGCAGAATATCATCCTGCGTCTTTCGGGAGCGATGCTCCAGCCGAGCAAGGGCTTCAAGGACCTGTTCGCCAAGCAGGGCAAGGAAGGCCAATTCTATTCCGTCCTCGGCAACTTCATTGTGGCGTTCTGATCCATGACCGCAACGCTCCTCTCTTCTGCTTCAACCAGCCGCAACCGGCCGCTGCTCTGGCTGGCGCTGTTGCTGGCGGCGTTTGCGCTGCTGGTCCCGGCGGCGCTGCGCGCGTCGGAAGAGGAAAAGCCCCAAGCCATTACCTACACCAAGGCGCCCAGCGCACCGCGCGGCCAGCCGGGCGAAACCCCAGAAGCCAACTGGGCCTATGTCGATGCCAAGAACAACGGTTGCGTAAGCTGCCACACCGCGTCGGATCACAAGACGATGCACGCCAGCCCGGCGGTGGTGCTCGCCTGCACCGATTGCCACGGTGGCAACGAAAAGATCGTCGCCGACCGCGGCTGGGCAAAGACCAGTCTGGATTATCAGGGCGCGCTGCGCGAGGCGCACGTCCTGCCCAAGTTCCCCAACGCGTGGGGCTGGCCATCGTCGGCCAATCCCAAGCGCAGCTATGCGCTGATCTCTCGCGAAGCGCCCGAATTCATTCGCTTCATCAACCCGTCGGACTACCGCGTCGCGCGCGAGGCGTGCGGGGCGTGCCACATGGAAATCATCGAGGCGTCGGAACGCTCGATCATGACCACCGGGGCGATGCTGTGGGGCGGGGCTGCGTACAACAACGGAATCGTGCCGTTCAAAAACTACATCTTCGGCGAGAGCTTTAACCGCGCGGGCGAACCGGCGGTGCTCAAATCGCCCTCGAGCAGGCTGGGAGCAGACGGCAAGCCGATGTTCGGCACCGTGACCGACGCCGAAAAGGCGCGCGGCGCGCTGCCGATCCTCTATCCGCTGCCGACCTGGAACACGGTGCCGCCGGGCGACATTTTCCGGGTGTTCGAAGACGGTGGACGCACGATCAATCCACAGTTCCCCGAAATCGGGCTGCCGAACATCGGCGGGATCATCCAGCGGCTGGAAGAGCCCGGCCGCCCCGATCTCAAGCAGTCCAACCGCGGACCGGGAACTGGCCTGCGCGTCGCGATCCCGATTTTGAACATCCACAAGACCCGCCTCAACGATCCGTTCCTGTGGCAGATGGGGACCAACGACCAGCCTGGCGACTATCGCACCTCGGGCTGCGCCAGCTGCCACGTGATCTATGCCAACGATCGCGAGCCGCGTCATTCGCTCAACTACGGCAAGTGCGGGCGTGACGGGCAGACGGTGACTGTCGACCCGACGATCAATAGCTTGCGTGAGGGTGGCCATCGCAGCGGCGGCTACGGCACGTATGTGGCGGGCGAGGAAGAGCACCACTCGCTGGTTCCGGGGACCGTTCTCACCGGCAAGAAGCACGGCGCCAAAGGTGAAGGCGGGGCTGAAGAACACCACGACGGGCGCTATCTGGGCGGCGACGCCACCGATCCCGCCAACTCGGCGACGATGGATGCCGATTGCCGCAAGGCGATCGGCTCGGCCAATCAACTCGAAGTCTTCGCTCCGGCCGGGGGCGCTGCCCCGCACGGGACGATGGCCGGGCATGAAATGAGCGCGGGCGAGGCCCATGCCACCGCCGGACTCGACGAGCACGGCAAACCGGCCGCTGCAGGCGGGCATGATGCTGTCGCCGCCAAAGAGGGTCACGATGGTCCGGTCACGATGCAGGACCGCGAGCGCGGCCATCCGCTGGTCCACGGCTTCACCCGCGCGATCCCCACCGCGCAGTGCATGAACTGCCACATGCACCAACCGAACATCTTCCTGAACAGCTACCTCGGCTACACGATGTGGGATTACGAATCGAACGCCCCGCAGATGTGGTCGGGGCCCGAGAACACCGCGCCCAAGCCGCCGGGCATGTCCGACGAGGACTATACCCGCGTGTTCAAGAAGCAGTTCTATCCGACCGCGTCCCAAGCGCGCGAAACGCTCGACCGCAACCCCGAGGCGGCGAGCACCCACGGGCTGTGGCGCGATGTCGAGTTCCTGCGCAACGTCTACGACCTCAACGCCTCGGCCACCGCGACACAGTTCGCCGACTATCACGGCCACGGCTGGAACTTCCGCGCGATCCTCAAGCGCGATCGCCGCGGCAATCTGCTCGATGCCGATGGCGATATGGCGACGTATGGCACCGACACTGCGCACATTGTCGATCCCAACGACCCAGAAAAGTTCCGCAAAGGCAGCGAGGGCAAGTTCGTCGATGCCGGGCCCAATCCGGGCAAATCGGTCCACATGATGGACATCCATGCCCAGCTCGGGATGCAGTGCGCGGATTGCCATTTCGCGCAGGACAACCACGGCAACGGGCTGATCTACACCGAAGTCGCCAATGCGATCGAGATCGGCTGCAAAGACTGCCACGGCACGTCCGATGCCTATCCCACGTTGATGACGAGCAACCTGGCGGCGCCGCCCGAGGGCCATAACCTGTCGCTGATCCGCAACATGGACGGCCAGCGCCGGTTCGAATGGTTCCGCGAGCCCAAGACCGGGCGCCGCGTGCTGGTCCAGCGTTCGATCATCGATCCCGACAAGTCGTGGCGAGTCAGCCTGGTCAAGGATTCGGTCGATGCCCGCTATGCCGGGATGAGCGATGATCTGGGCAAGTCGATATTCAATCCCAAGGCGGCGCGCGCCAAGCTGATGGCCAAGGCTGCCAGCGAGGACGGCGTCTACAAGTTCGGCACCGCGATCCCCAAGGCGGAGCGCGCGCACAACGACGACGACATGGCCTGCTTCACCTGCCACCTGGCCTGGACCACGAGCTGCGCGGGCTGCCACCTGCCGATCGAGGCGAACTGGAAGTCGGCGGTTCACAAGTA
>JANMQW010000352.1:0-10704 GCA_031370725.1 Novosphingobium sp. | reverse complement strand
ACCCCGGGCATGGCCTTGAGCGCAGGGATGCCGGTCGCCGCCAGCGAGCGTCGCATCCGCGCCACTTCGCTCGCCGGAAAACTGTAGTTGGCAAGCACCGGCAGCGGAAAATGCGAGAGGTGCATGTGCAGCCGCGCCAGCGTCCGCCACGATCCCCCGACGAGATATAGCGGCTTGCCAATCACCTCGTCGCGCCACGGCAGGCCGCGCACCGCCTGGGCGACCGCACGCTTGAGCTTTCCCGGACCGCGCGCGCGCAGCGAGGCAACCCGCATTGCGCCCAGCGGAAACGATGCGCTTTGGCCGACTTCACCGCCCGCGACGCGAACCAATTCGAGCGAACCGCCGCCCAAATCGGCGACCACGCCGTCGGCGCTTGGCAGCCCGGCGATCACGCCATAGCCGGCCGCCTGGGCTTCGCCCCCTCCGTCGAGAATGCGCGCGGGCAAGCCCAGCGCGCGGACGGCTTCGAGAAACTCCTCGCCGTTTTCCGCCTCGCGCACCGCGGCGGTCGCGACCACGTCGAGCGTATCGAGGTCTATCGCGCCGACCAGCCGGGCGTACCGGGCCAGTCCCGCCAGCGCGACTTTTATGGCACCCTCATCCAGCCGTCCGCTGGCGATCACGCCCCGCCCAAGCCCGGCCATCAGCTTCTCGTTGTAGAGCACCACGGGCGCACGAACGGCACCACCAAACACCACCAGGCGGATGGAATTGGACCCGATATCGATAATCGCCTGGCGACCCGGTACGCTCACCCGCGGGTGTGTAGGGACAGTTTGGGCACTTCGCCAGCCTCGCCGAGCGATGCTCCGCGGCCCGAGAGCGAGGGGTTGGTCATGAAATAAGTGTGCAGGTTGAACGGCTGCCCATCTGCCACGACCTTGCGGTACGAGCCATCGGGCAGCAACACCCAGCTCTGCTCGTTATCGAGCAAGTTGGCGAGCATGACCAGAACGAGAATCTGGTCGTGGACCGTCGGTTTGCGCACCGGAAGCGCATAATCGACCCGGCGATTGATGTTGCGGCTCAACCATACGTCCGACTAGATGTACACCGCGGCCTTGCGGCTGGGCAGCCGTGCGCCGTTGGCGAACGCCCAGATCCGGCTGTGCTCAAGGAACCGGCCAACGATCGACTTGACTTCGATCGTCTCGGACAGCCCCGGCACGCCTGGGCGCAAACAGCACATGCCGCGGATCACCAGGCGGATCGGCACCCCGGCGGCGCTCGCCTCATAGAGCTTGTCGATGATCCCGGGGTTGGACAGCGAATTCATCTTGGCCCAGATCCCCGCCGGCTTGCCGGCCTGGGAGTTGGATATCTCGCGGTCGATCAGCGCATAAAGCTGCTCGCCCAGGTTCAGCGGGCTGACCATCAGCATCGCCAGGTTCTGCGGCTCGATGTAACCGGTGATGTAGTTGAAGACCTGCGCGGCGTCGCCCGCGATAAGCGGGTCGGCGGTAAAGTAGCTGAGGTCGGTATAGATCCGCGCGGTTACGGGATGGTAGTTGCCCGTGCCGAAGTGGCAGTAGGTGCGGATCCCCTTCCCCTCGCGCCGAACGATTAGGCTGATTTTGGCGTGGGTCTTGAGCTCGATGAAGCCATAGACGACCTGCACGCCCGACCGCTCGAGCTGCTCGGCCCACTGGAGATTTTGCTCTTCCTCAAACCGGGCCTTCAATTCGACCACCGCGGTTACCGACTTGCCGGCTTCGGCGGCGTCGCACAGCGCCCTGATCACGGCGCTCTGCTTGCCCGCGCGATACAGCGTCTGCTTAATTGCCAGAACGTCGGGATCGCCCGCCGCCTGGCGCAGGAAGGCAAGCACCACGTCGAACGATTCGTACGGGTGGTGGACGACGATGTCCTTCTCGCGGATCGCAGCGAAGCAATCGCCATCATGTTCGCGGATGCGTTCGGGAAAGCGCGGGGCGTATGGTTCGAATTTAAGCTCCGGCTGGTCGATCTCGACGATCTGGGCCAGGTCGACGATCCCCAGGAAGCCGTCGGTTTCGCTGACCATGGCATCGTCGCCGCCCAGTTCGCGGGTGATCAACTGAGCAAGTTCGGGCGGGATTGCGCTTTCCGCCTCGAGCCTGATGACCCGGCCGCGGCGACGCCGCTTGATCGCGCTGCGATAATACAAAACAAGGTCTTCAGCCTCTTCCTCGAGCTCGATATCGCTGTCGCGCACCACGCGGAAGGCGGCCGAGCCGACCACCTCGAACCCCGGAAACAGCGCCTCGCTGAAGTAGCGCAGGACCGTTTCAAGCGCCACGAAGCGCGGCTCGGCGCTTTCGAACCGGTAAAAGCGAGTCAGCGCGACGGGCAGCATAATCAGCTCGCGCACGGGTTCGCCATCGGACTTGCGCCGCAGTTCGAACAGCAGCGACACGCCCAGGTTGGGTATGAACGGGAACGGATGCGAAGGATCGAGCGCCTGCGGGGTGATCACCGGTAAAAGCTGCTCGCGGAAGAAACGCTCGAGCTCAACTCCCTCGTCGCGCGAAATCTCGTACAATTCGAGCACGTGAATCGCGTTTTCGGCCAGCGCGACGTGCAGCTTGCGCCACAGCATCTGCTGATCGGCCATCAGCGCATCGGCCTGCGCCGTAATCAGCGGGAGCTGCTGCGATGCAGTCAGTCCATCGATCGATCGATCTTCGATCTTGCGCAACTGCTGGCCCTTCAGGCCCGCCACGCGGACCATGAAAAACTCATCGAGATTGTTGCCGCTGATCGAGAGAAAGCGAAGTCGTTCGAGCAACGGATAAGTGGGATTTGCCGCCTCGGCCAGTACCCGCCGATTGAACTGCAGCCAACTCAACTCGCGGTTGAAATAGCGC
Organism: Novosphingobium sp.; assembly: GCA_031370725.1. Taxonomy (GTDB): domain Bacteria; phylum Pseudomonadota; class Alphaproteobacteria; order Sphingomonadales; family Sphingomonadaceae; genus Novosphingobium. The sequence goes on along the minus strand of JANMQW010000352.1, from coordinate 7,855 downwards.
CGCTCATCGCCACCCGGCACCGGCAATGAGCTCACCTCAGCGGCAAGTGTGCGATCGTTCAACATACCCCCGCCTGATAGCGGGTTTGGGCATGGTGCGGCAAGGTTGCGGTTTTGTGACGCGCGGCGGTGCGGACTCAGTTGGGCGCGCCGGGCTCCTCCTGAGCGCTCGGGATCGAATTGTCATAAGTCGAACCGGCCTCGCCGTCGCGCGCGCTGTCATCGCGGCGATCGTTACCATAGCCTCGGTCTCCGCCGCGCGCGCCATCACGCATCGCTTCCTCCATCCGCGCGCCCATCTCCCTGGCCATCGCCTTGAGTGCGGGGGTCATTTCTTCGGCTGCAGCCGCCATCCCGCCCACCGCGCCCATCATCGCGGGTAGCTTGCGGCTCAATTCGCGCGGCATGTCGCGCGCCGCGGGGCCAGCGTAGTCGCCCACGGTCGCGCCGCGCATCTGGCGAGCGGTGCGGCGGTCGCCCATTGCCTCGGCCATCCGCGCGAGCGGCTCGAGCGGCATGTCGAGCATCGCCTCGCTCATCGCCGCCACTGCACCGGCCATCGCCCGCTGAGTCGCCGGGTCGCGCATCTGTTCGGTCATACGATGGGTTGAATCGTCACGAGCCACGGCCGGGGACGCGGCCATAACCAGCGCAAAGGCGGGTGCGGCAAGCAAGTGACGGGTGTTCATGGGATGCGACTCCGAAATTTCAGGCGGTGAGCAAGCATAATACCACGCGCTGACCGCATGATGAACGGTTTCGGGAACCGGCTGGCTCCTCGAGATTCGTGGAGTCGAGCAATAACCGCGACGGGATGAACGAAATGGCTGCAAGAGCATATTGGCAGGGACAAATCCGGCTGGCGCTGGTCTCGATCCCGGTGGAAATCTACCCGGCCACAAAGTCCGGCGCGGCGATCAGCTTTCGCCAGATCCACGAGCCTACCGGCAAACCGATCAATTATGAAAAGGTCGTCCAGGGTGTCGGTCCGGTCGATCGCGATGAGATCGTCAAGGGCTTCGAGGTCTCCAAGGGCAACTTCGTGCTGCTCGAGGACAAGGAGATCGAGGCGGTCAAGATCGAGAGCAAGAAGACGCTTGAGCTTGTCCAGTTCGTCGGTCGCGACGATATCGACGTGCTTTATTTCGAAAAGCCGTATTACGTTGTGCCGGCCGACGATCTCGCCGAAGAAGCCTATGTCGTGCTGCGCGAGGCGCTGCGCGCCGCGGGCAAGATCGCGCTGGGCCAGCTTTCGGTGCGCGGGCGCGAGCAGCTCGTCAGCCTCAAGCCGTGCGGGCGCGGGATCGTGATGGAAACTTTGCGATATTCCGACGAGGTCCAAAAGGCGCAAGGGTTCTTCCGCGACATCCCCGACGCCAAGCCCGATGCCGACCTGCTCGATCTGGCGACCACGCTGATCGACAAGAAGACCGCGCCGTTCAAGCCGGAGGAGTTCCACGACCGCTATATCGAGGCGCTTCACCGGCTGATCGAGAAGAAGTCCAAGGCCAAGGGCAAGACGATCCTGGAGGACATATCCGAGCCTGCGCCGCGCGGGGGGAATGTGATCGACCTGATGGCGGCGTTGAAGAAGAGCGTCGGTTCGGGCGGCAGCGCCCCAACGCCTCCAGCCAAAAAGGCTCCGGCAAAAAAGGCGACGTCCAAGCCAGCCGCGCGCAAACAGGCCTGACATGCCCCGCTCCGACCCCCTCGCCGCCTATAACGCCAAGCGCGATTTCAAGCGCACCGCAGAGCCCGCGGGCAAGCGCGCAGCCAGCGAAACCGGTAACCACTATATCGTGCAAAAGCATGACGCCACGCGGCTTCACTGGGACTTCCGGATCGAGGTCGATGGCGTGCTCAAATCGTGGGCGGTGACCCGCGGTCCCAGCCTCGACCCCGATGACAAGCGCCTCGCGGTGCGAACCGAAGACCACCCGATGGCCTATGCCGAGTTCGAAGGGACGATCCCCAAAGGCGAGTACGGCGGGGGATCGGTGATGTTGTGGGATCGCGGCACCTGGGACCCGATCGCGGGCAAAAGCGCGGCGGACATCGACGAAGGCCACCTCCACTTCACGCTGGCGGGCGAGCGGATGAGCGGCGAATGGATCCTTATCCGGCTCAAGCCCCGCCCTGGCGAAAAGCGCGAGAACTGGCTGCTGCGCAAGATCGCCGACGACTTCGCTGAGACCGGCGATGTACTGGTCGAACGCGCGCTGACCAGCGTGTTGACCGGGCGGACAATGGCTGAGATCGCCGCCGACCAGGCGGGTGCGCACTCGCTCAAGGGCAAGAAGGGCAAGGCGTTTGCCGAGACGATGGCCGATGCGGCTCAGCACAATGCGAAGCTGGTCAAACCCGCCGCCAAGCCGCGCAAAGCCAAGGCACCTGGCAAGCTCCCCGCATTCCGCGCGCCCCAACTCGCCACGCTGGTCGATGCCGTGCCCGCGGGCAACGGCTGGATCCACGAGATCAAGTTCGACGGCTATCGCGCGCTGATCGCGGTCAGCGGCAGCGACGTGCGCGTCGATACCCGCAGCGGACTCGACTGGACTGAAAAGTTCGCTCCGCTGGTCCGCGCAATCGCCGCGCTCGACCTGCCTTCTGCTTTGATTGACGGCGAGATCGTGTCTTACGATGCCAAGGGCAATCCTGACTTCTCCTCGCTCCAGGCGGTGCTCAAACGCGGGCACGGGGCGCAGACCGATGCTACGCCGCTGAGCTTCCACGCCTTCGATGTTCTGGAAATCGACGGCGCAGACTTGACCGGCCTTACCAATATCGAGCGCAAAGAGCGCCTCGAAGCCCTGCTCGCCGCCGCGCATCCGCCGATCCACGTCGCCGATCATGTGATCGGCGCGGGTGAAAGGCTGCTTCAGGCGATGTGCGATGCCGGGCAGGAAGGGATCATCTCCAAGCGGATCGACGGCAAATACGCCGGCAAGCGAAGCAAAGAGTGGCTCAAGATAAAGTGCACCCGCCGCCAGGAGTTCGTGATCATCGGCTGGAAAAAATCGGGCGCGCGCGGTCGGCCTTTTTCCTCGCTGCTGCTGGCGCAGAGCGAGGGCGGCAAACTGGTCTACAAGGGCAATGTTGGAACCGGGTTCAACGGCGACACGCTGGGCGATCTGGCGGAACGGATGGGCAAGCTCGCAGTCAGCGAACCTGCAACGCCAGTTGATCGTGGCGCCAGCCGGGGGGTAACCTGGCTCAAGCCAGAACTCGTCGCCGAAATCGCCTTTGCCGAGTTCACCGCAGACGGATCGGTCCGTCACGGCAGCTTTTTGGGCCTGCGCGGCGACAAACCGGCCAAGGATGTGAAGCCGGAAAAACCGGTCGCGGTCCCCCAGGCCGAAGTGGTCAAAATCACCAACCGCGACCGGGCGATATATGACAGCGGCCAGACCAAAGGCGATCTGGCCGATTACTACGCCACCATCGCCCCGCTGATGCTGCCGTTTACCGCCGCCCGCCCCGTCAGCCTGGTCCGCTGCCCGCAAGGGCGCGGCAAGAAGTGCTTTTTCCAGAAGCACGACGCGGGGACTTTCGGCGCGCACGTCCACCACGTCCCGATCACCGAAAAGGACGGCGGGGCCGAGGATTACCTGTGGCTCGACAGCGCCGAGGGGCTGCTGTCCTGCGTCCAGATGGGGACAATCGAGTTCCATGGCTGGGGCAGCCGCACGGGCAACGTCGAGCGTCCCGACCGTCTGATCATCGATCTCGACCCGGATGAGGGGCTGGACTTTAAGGCGGTCAAAAGCGCGGCCAAGGACATCCACGACCGGCTCGAAGACCTCGGCCTGATCAGTTTCGCGATGCTTTCGGGGGGCAAGGGTGTCCACGTCGTTGTGCCGCTAGAGCCCGGGCATTCGTGGGAGGCGCATAAGGACTTCGCGCGGCGGTTTGCCGAGGCGCTGGCGTTGGCCGAGCCCGAACGGTTCGTCGCAACGATGAGCAAGGCCAAACGCAAGGGCAAGATCTTCATCGACTGGCTGCGCAACCAGCGCGGCGCGACCGCCGTATTGCCGTACTCTGCCCGTGCCCGCGAAGGCGCGCCGGTGGCGGTGCCGGTTACGTGGAGCGAGCTCGAAGGGTTCGAACATGCGCATCCCTGGTCGATCGGCGATGGCGAGGCACTGTTGCGCCGAGCCAAAGCCAAAGGGCTGGCCGGCTGGGGGTTCGCGGCGCAAAGGCTGCCGGATTTTTAGGTCGCGTAAGCCTGCGCAAACGCCGCCGCCGCGCCCAGAAGTCCGGGCTGGGGATGGACGATCAGCTTGACCGGCAGCCCTGCCATCATTCCGGCAAAGCGCCCCTTGGCGGTGTAGCGTTCGGCAAATCCTGAGCGCACGAGATGGTCGCGGATGCGGTAGCCCAACCCTCCGGCGATCACCGTGGCCGATGCCCCCTGAGCCAGCGCGAGGTCGCCCGCAACGCTGCCAAGCGCCAGGCAGAAGCGGTCGAGCGCGGCGGCGGCGAGGCTGTCGCTCCCGCTCATCGCCAGCTGCCACAACGCCTTGTCGTCTGTTTCGAGCACCGCCTTGCCCTCCATCCGGGCGAGCGTGGCATGGATCTCGGCAAGCCCAGGCCCGGCCACCACCCGCTCGACCGAAACCCGGGTGTAGCGATCGCGCAACCGCGCAAGGATCGCGTCCTCGATGGCGTCGAGCGGGGCGAAATCGATATGCCCGCCTTCGGTTGCCGAGACCCTGTAGCCGCGCGCATCGCGCCAGACATGCGCGACCCCCAACCCGGTGCCGGGTCCGACCACGCTGATCGTTCCTTCGCCCGGCAGCGGGGTATCGGGTCCGCTCAGGTGGAGGAAATCGGTTGCGTCAGCTTGCGCCACCGCATGGCCAACCGCGGCGAAATCGTTGATCAGGACGTGGCGCTCGACCCCCAGTTTCTCGTTCATCAGCGCCGGGCGGATGATCCACGGGTTGTTGGTGAACCGGATGATCTCGCCCTGCACCGGCCCGGCAACGGCGATTGCCGCGGCAGTGGGCAGTGCTCGGCCCAGGCTCGCGCCAAATGCCTCCCAGGCGGTCTGGAAGCTGGCATGCTCGGCAGTCTTGAGCGTAATTTCGGGGCCGAGATGGACAACCTTGCCGTCCGCAACTTCAGCCAGCGCAAACCGTGCGTGGGTGCCGCCGATGTCGACGGCGACGAGTTCGGTCATGCCTATAGCCCCGCTGCCGCCAGCATCGCGCTGGCGCCTTGCTCCGCGGTGTCGCAATGGAGGCGCATCAGCGCAAACAGCTCGCGGCCCGTGCCCGGCAAGACCGCGGGCTGCGTAGCAACCTCGCGCGCCTCCCATTCGCCCGCATCGACCAGCGCTACCAGCTCGCCCCGCTCGGCACAGACCCGTACCCGATCGCCATCGCGCAGCCTCGCCAGCGCGCCGCCCAGATGCGCCTCGGGGGTGACGTGGATCGCCGCGGGCACCTTGCCGCTCGCCCCGCTCATCCGCCCGTCGGTGACCAGCGCGACGCGAAAGCCGCGGTCCTGGAGCACACCCAGCGGCGGGGTCAGCTTGTGGAGTTCGGGCATGCCGTTGGCCGCGGGACCCTGAAAGCGGACCACGACTACCACGTCGCGTTCAAGCTCGCCCGCCTTGAACGCGGCGATCACCGCATCCTGATCCGCGAACACCCGGCACGGGGCCTCGATCGTCCATCGCTCGGGTACCACCGCGCTAACCTTGATCGTTCCGCGACCAAGGTTGCCGCTGAGCAGGCGAAATCCGCCTTCGGGCTGGAACGGCGCGACGGCACCCCGCAAGATGGTCTCGTCGGCCGAACGGGTCGGCGCCGCATCCCAGCGCAGCGCCTCACCTTCGAGCACCGGCTGCTGGGCGCCTTCCATCAGCGATGCGCCATAGACGGTGCGGATATCGCCATGCGCCAGCCCGGCATTCAGCAGCTCGCGGATCACGAACGGCATGCCTCCGGCGGCCGCAAACGCATTCACGTCGCCGCCGCCGTTGGGATAGACGCTGGCGACCAGCGGCACCGCCCGGCTCAGCTCGTCCATGTCGTCCCAGTCGATCAGTACCCCGGCGGCGCGGGCGATCGCGGGGATGTGGATCACGTGGTTGGTTGATCCGCCGGTCGCCAGTAGGCCGACCACCGCGTTGACGATCGCCTTTTCGTCGACGCACTGCCCCAGCGGGCGATAGTCGGTGCCATTCCAGCCGCTCGCCGCCACTTTGTGCGTCGCCGCCCGCGTCAGTTCCTGGCGCAATTTGGTGCCGGGATAGACGAAGCTGGCGCCGGGGAGGTGCAGCCCCATCATCTCCATCATCATCTGGTTGGAATTGGCGGTGCCATAGAAGGTGCAGGTGCCCGCGCTGTGATAGCTCGCCGCCTCGGCCTCGAGCAGTTCGGCGCGGGTCGCCTTGCCCTCGGCAAACAGTTGGCGGATGCGCGCCTTCTCCTTGTTGGCGAGCCCCGAAGGCATAGGCCCGGCGGGGACCAGGATCGTCGGCAGGTGGCCGAAGCGCAGCGCGCCGATCAGCAGCCCCGGGACGATCTTGTCGCAGATGCCGAGCAGCAGCGCCGCCTCGAACATCCCGTGGCTCAGTGCGACCGCGGTCGACAGCGCGATGGTGTCGCGGCTGAACAGCGACAGTTCCATTGAAGGCTGGCCCTGGGTGACCCCGTCGCACATCGCCGGAACCCCGCCCGCGACTTGCGCGGTCGCACCAACCTCGCGCGCGAACAGCTTGATCTGATTGGGATAGGGACCATACGGCTGATGTGCTGAAAGCATGTCATTATAGGCAGTTACGATGCCGATGTTGGGCCCTGCGCCGGTGCGGATTGCGGCCTTGTCCTCGCCCGATGCGGCGAACGCGTGGGCGAGGTTGCCGCACGACAGCGTCGGCCGGTTGACCCCGTTTTCGCGCGCACGGCCGATCATTTCAAGATAGGCGGCGCGCGGGCCGCGGCTGCGCTCGATGATCCGCGCGGTGACTCTTTCCAGCGTCGGGTGGGCCATCATTCGCTCCAGTAAATCGTCACCGGCGCGCGCGGGTTCCGCACGACGTCCGAGATCGGCAAGCTATCGGATCCGGCGAGCGCCGCCTCGATCACCGCGCGCTTGGCGGCGCCGGTGATCACCACGATCGTCGCAGCGGTCGCAGCCAGCGCCTTGCGGTTGAGCGACAGCCGCGCAAACGGCGCTGCGGGCGGCAGCGGGATCGGGGCGGTTGCGATCACCCGGCGGCGACGGCAAGGCTCGGCACACATCCGCGGAAACAGCGAGGCGATGTGGCCATCGGCGCCCATCCCCAGCCACACCAGATCGAACCGCCCCGGTCGCTCGCCCTCGACCAGCGGCACAACCGTCGCTGCGGTGCCTGCAAACGCCTGGCGCAGCGCGCCGACGTTGCTGGCGGGGTGATCGGCGGGAACCTGGCGGTCGTCGGTGGGGACAATAGTGGTTCCGGCCCAGTCGAGGTTTTGCGTGGCAAGGATTTCGAGCACTTGGGCGGGGGTCGATCCGCCCGCCATCGCAATCCGCTTGGTGCCCGGCCGCGCGACTTCGGCGGCAATCCGTGCCGCCACCGCGGCAAGATCGCCGGGATCGGCCCAGGTGACGGTGGGAGAGGCGCTCATCCCCTCGCCTTTAGACCATGCACAACACAGAGCAACTGGATCGCGCCAGCGTAACGGACTCCACCGAGTTTGCTGGACAAACATCGGAAATGCGGCACACAATGTGACAATAACAAAAAAGCGGGCGCGCGTTCGAAGGACGACGCGGATGAGCCAGGCACGCGAATGGGCGATTACCATCGAGTCTCGGTCCGAGGCCGAGGACTTCCGCGTGGTCGTAGTGCTAAAGGGTCA
>JANMQW010000273.1:0-5888 GCA_031370725.1 Novosphingobium sp. | reverse complement strand
GCGAGCAGCGGGAGCGCGAGAGTCAGCCGCCAGAAGCCTGCCGAAATCGGCCCGCTGTCCGCCAGTCGCACCGACCAAGGGCCAAGCGCGAGCGCGACGTTGCCCGCGATCAGCGCCGCGAATTGCAGCTTGCCCCCTGGCCGTATCGGCTCGTCTGCCCCCGTTGCAATCGCCATGCGCTTGCCCTAGCCGCCTCGGCAAAGGCTGCGCAGCCAATTTCTTCCGAAAGGTCCAAACGTGCCTAAAAAGCTTCTCGATCCGATCCAGCTTGGCGCGATCCACGCGCCCAACCGCGTGCTGATGGCCCCGCTGACCCGCGGCCGTTCCAATCCTGGATCGATCCCCAATGCGCTGATGGTCGAATATTACCGCCAGCGCGCCGGGGCAGGGCTGATCCTGACCGAAGCGACCGGGATCAGTGTCGAGGGTTTAGGCTGGCCGGCCGCTCCGGGGATCTGGAACGAGGCGCAAGTCGAGGGTTGGAAGCCGGTAACCCAGGCGGTGCACGCCGCTGGTGGCCGGATCATGCTGCAAATGTGGCACATGGGGCGGCTGGTCCATCCCGACTTCCTCGGCGGCGCGGCGCCGGTTTCGGCCTCGGCGACGACCGCGCCGGGCCATGCGTGGACCCCCACGGGACGACAGGACTACCAGATGTCCCGCGCGCTTTCGCTCGATGAGATCGAACGCGTGATCGACGATTACGGCCACGCCGCGCAGAACGCCAGGGCCGCCGGGTTCGACGGGGTCCAGCTCCACAGCGCGAACGGCTATCTGATCGACCAGTTCTTGCGCAACGGCACCAACTTGCGCGACGATATCTATGGCGGCGCGCCCGAGAACCGGGTGCGGCTGATGAAGGAAGTGCTCGAACGGCTGATCTCGGTGTGGGGTGCCGGACGGGTGGCGATCCGGCTTTCGCCCAACGGCGAATCGCAAGGCGCCGACGACAGCGATCCGCCCGCAATCTTTGGCGAGGCGGCGCGGGTGCTCGAACAGCTTGGCGTGGCGTTTGTCGAATTGCGCGAAATGTCGCCCGAGGGCACCTTCGGAGCAACCAACGTCCCCAAGCAGGGGCCACTGATCCGCAGCCTGTTCAAGGGACCGCTGGTGCTCAACCAGGAATACGATGCGGCAAGCGCGGAGCAGGCGATGGACGACGGGCTGTGCGACGCAATCAGCTTTGGTCGACCCTATATCTCCAACCCCGATCTGGCCGAGCGGATCGCCGCGGGCGCGGAGTGGTCGCCCAATATCAACGCGCCCAAAAGCTGGTACAGCCCCGGTCCGGCGGGTTATACCGACTATTCCACGATGGACCGCGTGGCGATGGACCAGCCACTGGCAGCGGCAGCGGACTAGAGAGGGCAACACGATGGCGAACCGGTCGTGGCTGTTCGTCCAGGGCGATAGCGAGCGTAAGCTGGCCAAGGCGACGTCGACCGGGGCCGACGCGATCATCGTCGATCTGGAAGATGCGGTGGCAGCCGAGGCGCGCCCGGCGGCGCGTGGGCTGACTACGGAATGGCTCGCCGCGCACCGTTCGCAAATGACACCGGGGCCGCAGCCGCGGATGGAACGGTGGGTGCGGATCAACCCGCTCGACACCCCGTTCTGGCGCGAGGACATTGTCGCCGCGATGCGCGGCGCGCCCGACGGGATCGTCCTGCCCAAAGCAGCTGGGCCCGAACAGCTGCGCCTGCTTGCCGCCGAAATCTATGAGCTGGAACAGCGCAACGGGGTTCCCAGCGGCTCAACCCGGATCATCCCGCTGGTCAGCGAGACCGCAGCTGCGGCGCTAACCATCGGCGATTACGTCGGATCTTCGCTGCCGAGGCTGGGCGGGCTGATGTGGGGCGCCGAAGACCTCTCGGCGGCGTTGGGGGCGAGCCGCAAGTATGGTGACGATGGCAATTGGACCGACACCTTCCGCATGGTCCGCGCCACGGTGCTGCTGGCCGCGCACGCCAGCGGGGTGGCGGCGATCGACACGCTTCATGCCGACTTTCGCGACGAAGCGGGGCTCTCCCGGATGGCGCGCGCGGCGCGGGCGGACGGGTTCAGCGGTATGCTGGCAATCCACCCCGGGCAGGTCCCGGTGATCAACGCCGCGTTCACCCCCAGCGAGGATGAACTGGCCGGCGCCCGCGCGATCCTCGCGGCGTTTGCGGCCAATCCGGGTGCAGGCGTGGTCTCGCTCGACGGGCATATGCTCGACCAGCCGCACTTGCGTCTGGCGCGGCGGATGCTGGGCGAGGACTGAGCTGGGCCACTGCCACGATGTCGGCCCACGCTGCGGTGTTCCGCAACGACGAGCTGATGGCCGAAGGCATTGATAAGCTCGCCGCAACCTACAAGCGGATGGAAGACGTCCACGTCTCCGACCGCTCGCTGATCTGGAATTCCGATCTGATCGAGACGATGGAGCTCGAAATCGACGCTGACTTTGGTGCAAACCCGCTGCGCAAAATGGATCATGTCTTTGAACGCGCCGCCGCGGGTGCGCTCGCCGACGATGAACGCGGTGGCTTCGGGCGATGTAGTCGGGACCAGGCGGCTGAATTCGGCGGCGTTGCTGGTGTTCACATCGACCGAGCGACCACGCGAGGCGAGCAGCGCGACGAAAAATCCCCATTCGCGCAATGCAGCGATCTCCGGGGTCTGCGAACCGCAGTTGAGGTTCTCGACGCGGCGATTGCTGCCATTATCCTCGACCACCGTGCGGGTGGAAATTTCCCCGTCACGCCCGACCCTGACCGGGGTTGCGCGGCCAGCGCGGTGGCGGTGAGGGTGGATGCGGTGGTTTGATGGTCTTGATCGTCATCAAACGTCTCCCTGTTTATCGAATCGCAGCGCGGGTGGCGCCGAAAACATGATGGCTCAAGCAGTGGCTGCCGCTGTCGGCCCAACAGAAAATGCTGACCGCGACGGCGCGTTTGAAAGCTCGAACCCGACCTTTGCAGAGGGATGCGGTTGACATTTGCGCCAATACACCCTCAGTTCTGCGACGAGACGTTTTTTTCTGTCGATGAATTGAGGGATTGACTTGGCGATGACCACCGTTCGCGAACGCAGTCCGGGGATGAAACTGCTGTTCGTGGCGATTGTCGCGGCGGTGCTGACGATCCCGCTGATGTTTGTCTATGCCCTGGTTTACGATCGTCAGGACCAGTCGAACACCGCGCAGGCGTCGATCGCCGCCGGGTGGGGCGGGCCGCAGGTGATCGCCGGGCCGGTCATCGTCGTCCCGTTCCGCACCACCCAGACCCAAACACAGGAAGTCGACGGAAAAAGCGTCACGCGCTCCGTCGAGGTCGAGAAACTGCTCTACATCTCGCCGGTCGAAAACCGCGTGACCACCGCCATCGCGCCGCAGGAACGGCGCAAATCGATCTACCGCAGCGTGCTTTACGAGGCGAAAGTTGCAGGCACTGCCAGTTTTGCGCTGCCCGCCGATCTCGAACGCTTCGGCGTTACCCGCGAACGCCTGCTTTGGGACCGCGCGGAATTGCGCATGGGCGCTTCCGACGCACGTGGGCTGACCGAAGGCGGCAGCCTTAAGCTGAACGGCGCGGCGCTGCCGCTGCAACCGGGCAAGGGGCCGGCGGCATCGGGCGGGCAGGGCTTCTTTGCGTTCCTGCCGTGGAACGGCGAGGGGACGATCGCGATCGACTATGCCTTCGGACTTCGCGGCAGCGGCTCGCTTAGCCTGGTGCCGCGCGGCGGTTCGACCAAGTGGGCGGTCACATCGCCATGGCAATCTCCGAGTTTCGGTGGCGCTTTCCTGCCCGCCAAGTCGGCAAGCCGCGAGCAAGGTTTTCCCGCCAATTACACCATCGACAAGCTGGCGCTGGGCCAGGCGCCGGTGATGATGGAAGACCCCGGCCCGCCGCAGATCGATGTCGGAACCGGCCAGAATTATGCCTCGAACTTGGCGATGGAAGCGGCACCGTCAGCGCGCGATACGGCCTCTGGCGGAGTCTCCGCAGTTGTCGGCGGCCCGGCGCGCGCGGTCAACGTCGGGCTGGTCGAGCCGGTCAACTTGTATTCCAAAGTCAACCGCTCGGTGAAGTATGGCTTCCTGTTCATCGGCTTCACGTTTTTGGCGTTCTTCCTGTTCGATGTGGTTGGCGGCGCGCGGGTTGCGGCGGCGGAATACCTGCTGACCGGCGCGGGGCTTGTGCTGTTTTTCGTGCTGCTGCTGGCCTTTGCCGAGGTGGTCGGCTTTACGCTGGCGTACCTTCTGGCGAGCGCGGCGATCATCGGTTTGCTGACCGCCTACAGCGCCGCGGTGCTCAAAAGCTGGAAGCGTGCGCGGTTCATGGCGGCGCTGCTGGTGGGGCTTTATGCGCTGCTGTTCGTGCTGCTTAACCTGGAAGCGTGGTCGCTGCTGATTGGCGCGGTGCTGCTGTTTGTGGCGCTGGCGGGCGTGATGTATGCTACCCGCAACGTCGACTGGAGTGCGGTGGGGCGCAAGGATGAGGTGGTGGAGGCCTGAGCCCCGCCGTCACCTCACCGCCGCGATCCAGCAATCGAGCAGGGCTTTGGCGAGGCCCTTGTCGATCGCCTCGGCGGCCTCCTCCACCCCCGCGCGCCAATCGTCCACTTCGCCCGCAATCAGCAGCGCGGCGGCGGAATTGAGCAGCACCGCGTCGCGGTACGGTCCCGGCGCGCCCAGCAGCAGCGCGCGCAAGGCGGCGGCGTTGTGCGTGGCGTTGCTGCCGCGGATTGCCTCGATCGGGGCGTGCTGGAGCCCGGCCTGCGCGGCATCGAAGCGGTGCATTTCGAATTCGTGGCCCACCACGTCGGCCAATTCGTTGCCCCCCGCCAGGCTGAGCTCGTCGAGTCCTTCGTCGCCCGAGACAATCATCGAGCGCGTCGTGCCGAGCGCAGCCATCGCCTGGGCATAGATCGGCACATACGCGGGGCGGGCGATGCCGATCAACTGGCGACCGACGCGCGCGGGATTGGAAAGCGGGCCCATCAGATTGAAGATCGTGCGCTGGCCGATCGTCTTGCGGATCGGCTGGATGCGCCGCATCGCCGGGTGGTGGTTGGCGGCAAACAGGAAACAGATGCCAAGATCGCCCAGCGTCGCTTCGGCGGTGCGCCCCGCCTTTTCCATGTCCAGCCCGAGCACCTCGAGCGTATCCGCCGCGCCCGCCTTGGAGCTGGCCGCGCGGTTGCCGTGCTTGGCCACCGGCACGCCGCACGCCGCGACCACCAGGCTGACCGCGGTCGAAACGTTAAGCGTGTGGTGGCCGTCGCCGCCGGTCCCGCACACGTCGATCGCGTTGGCGGGGGCGTCGATCGGGATCATCCGTGCGCGCATCGCCCGTGCCGCCCCGGCGATCTCCGCCGCGGTCTCGCCGCGATCGGACAGCGCGATCAGGAAGCGGGCGATTTCCTCATCCGAGGTCTGGCCTTCGAGCATCGCGGCGAACGCGGCCTCTGCTTCCTCTTCGGTCAGGTGCGGTTCGACCGCAGGTAGCTCGCTCACGAAAGATCGCTCATGCCAGAACTTTGGGTTCGACGCCGCACACCCGCAGAAAGTTGGCGAGCAGGGCGCGACCGTGTTCGGTGGCAATGCTTTCGGGGTGGAATTGCACCCCGTGGATCGGCAGCGTGGCGTGGCGGAAACCCATCACATGGGCGTCGTCCGCCGTGGCGTTGACCAGCAGGGTGTCGGGCACACCCTCGACCACCAGGCTGTGATAGCGCGTCGCGATGAACGGTGAGGGCAGCCCGGCGAACACCCCGCTGCCGTCGTGCGTCACCGGCGAGGTCTTGCCGTGCATCAACCCGCCGCGCACCACCCGCCCGCCAAAATACCGCCCGATCGCCTGATGGCCCAGGCAGACGCCGAGCAGCGGCCTTTCAGCGTCGGC
>JANMQW010000270.1:0-4761 GCA_031370725.1 Novosphingobium sp. | reverse complement strand
GGGGTCGAGCGGATCGATGTCGAGACCGCGCGCGAGATGGCGGCGGCGGTCACCGCCGCCCTCCCCGCCGACGTTGCGATCATGGTCGCGGCGGTAGCCGATTGGCGGACCCGCGATTTCGCTTTGGAAAAGATGAAAAAGCGCGGCTCGGCCCCGCCCGCGCTGGTCCTCGAGGAGAACCCCGACATTCTCGCCAGCCTCGCCACCGGGCGCAAGCGACCGCGGCTGGTGGTCGGCTTCGCCGCCGAGACGCAGGACGTCGTCGCCAACGCCAAAGAGAAGTTAAAGCGCAAGGCGGCCGACTGGATTGTCGCCAACGATGTCTCGGGGGACGTGATGGGCGGCGCTGACAATTGCGTTCACCTGGTCTCGAAAAAGGGTGTCGAAGACTGGGCGCCGATGCCCAAGGAAGAAGTCGCCCGGCGACTGATCGAGAAAATCGCTGATGCACTCGCCTGATGCGATCCCCGTGATGGTCAAGCGGCTGCCCCATTTCGAAGGGCTGACGCTGCCCGCCTATGCCACCGACGGCGCGGCGGGGATGGATGTGCTGTCTGCCGAAGACGTCACGCTGGCCCCCAGCGAGCGCTGGCCGGTGGCGACTGGCCTCGCGGTGGCGGTCCCTCATGGATACGAAATCCAGGTTCGCCCGCGCTCGGGGCTGGCGCTCAAGCACGGGATCAGCGTGCCCAACTCTCCCGGGACGATCGACAGCGACTATCGCGGCGAGCTCAAGGTGATCCTCATCAACCACGGCCAGACATCGTTCGAGGTCCGCCGCGGCGACCGCATCGCCCAGCTGGTGCTGGCGCCGGTGGTGCGGGCCAGCTGGCTCAAGGTCGAAGAGCTGGATGAAACGGCGCGAGGCGAAGGCGGGTTCGGTTCAACCGGGGTGGCCAACATCGCAGACGCATGACCACAAACAAGGCGGGACGTTTCCGCCCTGCCTTGTTTTTCAGCTCAAACCCAGTCGCTCAATAGTTGCGGTCGCGCCGCTCCCTGATCGGCCTGACTGTTTTCTTGCCATCCTCGGGCGCGATCGAGATGCGCAGCGTGTCGCCATTGCGGCCGGGGAAATCGGTGAAGATCGCCTCGACCAGGTTGGGGACCAAATAGCCCAGCCTGTCGGAGCGCGACGCGGCCTGCGCCTTGCCTTCGAACAGGCGGCGGCCATCGGCCTTGCTGTCGATCTTGAGGTCGAGTTCGCTGGTGTAGACGGTCACCACATCGACGTCGCCATAGCCCGATCCGAAGAAGAACGGGTCCTGCCAGCCATAGCCCCAGCCGCCGCGGCTGTAGTAGGGGTTGTAATAACCGCGACCACCGAAGCCGCCGCCATATCCGCCAAAACCGCCGAAGCGATTGTAACCACCGCCATAGCCGAACTGGTTGCCATACCACGGGGAGAAGAATGGATCGCCGCCGAACCCGGTCGAGCGAACGCGATCACGGCCCTGGTCGACCCCGTAGTCGAGCCGGACGATCATCGCCGCCTGGCTCGGATCGGTACGGACGTAACCGAGACGGCTCATCTGCGCGGCGACCAGATCGGCGTATTGCGAAAACTCCAGACCGCCCGAATCGCGGGGGTCTTCGGCGACCACCGCAAAGGTCTGTCCGGTTGGGGCAGGCATGGCGCTGGAGAAGCGCTTGACGTCGGCGTTGAACGGCGTGGCGCAGGCGGCGAGGCCGGCAAGCAGCAGCGGAGCGGCAATCAGGCCGAGACGGCGCAAGGGGGAATGGTTGGACGAACGCATCGCAGTTGACTCCACTCAGGCAGCCTACCCCGTTTTTCGGGCAGGCGGCTGATTTAGCATGGTTTGTGCATAGTGCGGAGTCGCTGAATGCGCGTTGAATGCGCGATGTGTCCTAAGATGCACCACTGCGCACCAGACCAAGCGCAGAGTAGGCCGCATTGAGGGTTGGTGCAGCGAGGTGGCGGGCGCGAGCCGAGCCCTGTGCCAGGATCGCGTCGAGTGCTTCACGATCCTCGCGCAAGTCGCGAAACCGCGCGGCGATCGGGGCCAGGGTTTCGACCAGCAGCTCGCCCAGCGCGGGCTTGAACGCGCCGAAACCCTGCCCGCCGTGTTCGGCCAGCACTTGCGCCACGCTGGTCCCGGCCAACGCCGCAAAGATCCCGACGAGGTTGGCCGCCTCGGCCCGGCCTGTCAGCCCAGCCGCTTCGGACGGCAAAGGTTCGGGGTCAGTCTTGGCCTTGCGGACCTTCTGCATGATCGTGTCGGCGTCGTCGGTCAGGTTGATCCGGCTCTGGTCGCTGGGATCGGATTTTGACATCTTGGCCGAACCGTCCCGCAGGCTCATGATCCGCGCCGCTTCGGGGGGGACGATCGGTTCGGGCAGGGTGAATACTTCGCGCCCTGCACCGAAATCGGTGTTGAACTTCTGCGCGATGTCGCGCGCCAGTTCGAGGTGCTGTTTCTGGTCGTCGCCGACGGGCACGTGGGTCGCCTGATACAGCAGGACGTCGGCGGCCTGGAGAACCGGGTAGGTGAACAGCGCAATGCTCGCGCCCTCGCGGTTCTTGCCGGCCTTGTCCTTCCACTGGGTCATCCGATTGAGCCAGCCCATCCGCGCGGTGCCGCCCAGCAGCCATTGCAGTTCGGCGTGCGCGGGAACCTGCGCCTGGTTGAACAGGATCGAGCGCGCCGGATCAATCCCGCAGGCGACCAGCGCGGCAACCATCTCGCGCGTGCTCGAGGTCAGATCGGCGGGGACGTAAGGCATCGAGATCGCGTGGAGATCGGCGAGGAAATAGAGGCACCGGCCGCCGCGGTTCGAGACATCGTCCTGCATCCGCACCCAGTTGCGGATCGCGCCAAGGTAATTGCCGAGGTGAAGATTGCCGGTCGGCTGGATACCGGAGACGACTCGCATCGGTTTGAGAGCGGGGGGTTTGGTGGTGGTCATTCTACCTCGAGAATTTCGTCGTCGGCCTTGTCGCGCGGCGGACGGCGGCGGCGTAGCTGGGCGAGCAGGTCTTTGTCGAGCGCGCCGAGCAGCCATGCCGCAGCAAAGAACACTCCGCCGCCCGAACCGACCAGCACCGCAAGCGACCACGCCCGTTCGATCGCGCTGCCATCATAATACGGCTCGAGGCGAGGGACGAGCCACCACAGCCCCGCGCCCATTGCCACGCTCGCCAGCGCCTGGCGTGCGATTCGGCTGGCGAGGCTCGCGGTGAAGCGGAACCAGCCGCGGCGGTGGAGCATGGTGTATAACAGCACACAGTTGAGCGTAGCCGAGCAGGCGGTTGCCGCCGCCAGCCCGACGATCCCGAAGCGGCGGACCACCCACACGTTGAGCACGATGTTAAATGTCAGCGCGGCCAGCGCACACCACACCGGGGTGCGGGTATCCTCACGCGCGAAGAACCCGGGGTTGAGGATCTTGACCACAACATATGCTGGCAGCCCGCACACAAGCGCGACCACGATCTGGCTCATGATTGCGCCGTCGCCGAGGGTGAATTTGCCTCCCACGAAGAATGCGGTGACGAACGCCGGGGCGCACACCGCCAGCGCCACCGCCGCGGGCAGCGTCAGCAGCGTCGCCATCTCGAACGCCTGCGCCTGAAGCCGTAGCGCCTGCGGGCCATCGCCGCCGTGGATGTGGCGGCTCAGCAACGGCAGGATTGCGGTGCCCAGCGCGATCCCGACTATCCCCAGCGGCATCTGGTTGAGCCGGTCGGCCAGCTTGAGCAGGGTGAGCGAGCCTTGCGGCAGCTGGGTGGCGAAGAACGTGTCGACGAACTGGCTGATCTGGTAAATCCCCGCCCCGAAGGTCGCGGGCAGGATCAGCGCGCCCAGACGGCGTACCTCGGGGGTGAGGCGCGGCCAGGTGATGCTCAGCCGTACCCCGGCGCGGCGCGTTGCCCAGGCGAGGTAGGCGAGCTGAGCGACCCCGGCCGCGGCGACGCCGAACGCCAGCGCGGTCGCCACCACCACGTCGTCGCCCGATGTGCCGCGCAGCCGGTCGCCCACCAAAATCGCACCGATTAGGCACAAGTTGAGCAGTACCGGGGCGAACGCGCCGGGGCCGAATCGCGAGCGCGCGTTGAGCAGACCCGAGAGCATCGCCACCAAGCTGATCAGCGCCAGATACGGGAAGGTGATCCGGCTGAGCAGCACCGACAGCTCGAACTTGCCGGGGATTGCCTGGTACTCGCTCGCCAGCACCCAGACGATCCCGGACATACCCAGCATCGCCAGCGCACTGAACGCGAGCAACACCCACACGAACACCGCCAACACGTCGTCCGCAAACTTGCGCGCGGCTTCCTCGCCCCCTTCACCGTGCAGTTCGCGCGAGTACATCGGCACGAACGCGACCGAAAACGCGCCCTCGGCGAATAGGCGGCGAAAGGTATTGGGCAGAGTAAAGGCGAGCTGGAACGCATCCGCCGCCAGCCCCGCACCGAGCACGCGGGCGAGCAGGATGTCGCGCACGAATCCGAACACCCGGCTGATCGCGGTCAGCCCGCCGATTGTGCCGACGCTTCTTGCCAGCGAAGTCATCTTGTCTCCCTCCCGCTCGCGGGAGGGGGGCCGATCACGCGTTGCCGACCGGCGCGCCCTCCGCAGCGAGTCCCTCATCGCGCGCGGCGAGCTGCTGCATATAAAGCCCGTTGAAGTCGATGGGCTCAAGCATCAGCGGCGGATAGCCGGCATCGCGCACCGCATCGGCGACAACCCGGCGGGCAAACGGAAACAGGATCCGCGGCGCTTCGGCGAACAGGAACGG
>JANMQW010000160.1:0-9955 GCA_031370725.1 Novosphingobium sp. | reverse complement strand
GCCGCGCCAGCGACCACATACATTCCGACCCCGCGCTGAACCCGGACCAGCCCTTCGTCCTGAAATGCCTGATAGGCTTTGGCCACGGTCAGCGGATTGGCGCCCTGCGCAGCGGCAAACGCTCGCACCGATGGCAGCATCGCGCCTTCTGAATACTTGCCGTCGATGATGGCAGCCGCGATCTGATCGCGCAGCTTGAGATAGACCGGGCGGGTGGCCCCATTCATGATAGGCAGCTCCTCGGGTGTTGCAGTGCCATAATACAGCGTGGCAGGCAATTTGTTTTCCGGGCGGGGGCCCGGGTACGGCAAGCAAGCAAATGCCCGATGCCGTTTGCGTACCGACAATAAAGTACCAACTGCAACAAGTGGCTTCACAAGCGCGTCAATGCGGTTAGGTTCGCGGTTCATGGCTGGGCCGCCGATCAGGTCCGCAAGGGGTTCGCAAAATTATGAAAGACATGGCGCTCTGGAGTGAGGGTGACTGGATCGCGGCGATCGCCGCGGTCGCGCTGTTCGCGGTGCTGGCGGTCGGCGGGCTGATCGCCTCGCGCAAGAGCGAGGAATTCGCCAGCCATCCGCGCGGCCTGTTCGTGCTGTTCTATGCCGAAATGTGGGAGCGCTTTTCGTACTACGGGATGCGTGCGCTGCTGGTGCTCTATCTGACCAAGCACTGGCTCTATGACGACGGCAAAGCGAACCTGATCTACGGCGCCTATGGCGCACTGGTCTATATCACCCCGGTGCTGGGCGGGATCATTGCCGACCGCTGGCTCGGCCAGCGCAAGGCTGTGTTTTTCGGCGGAGTTCTGCTGGCGATCGGCCATGGCCTGATGGCGGTCGAGGGCGGCGGCGGGCAGGCCGATCCGATCATCAACGTGTTCTGGGCGGCGCTGGCGTTCATTATCGTCGGTTCGGGTTTCCTCAAGGCCAATATCTCGGTGATCGTCGGCCAGCTCTACAACATGAAGGATACGCGCCGCGACGCCGCCTTCACCATTTTCTATATGGGCGTGAACGTGGGCGCCGCGCTGGGTACGATCCTGGTCGGCTATCTGGGCGAGACGATTGGCTGGGCTTACGGGTTCGGCATGGCCGGGATCGGAATGGTGATCGGCCTGATCATCTTCGTGATCGGCAAGCCCGCGCTTCAAGGGCGGGGGGAAGCACCCGTGCCACTAAGCCACAGTCGCGAGTTTACACTTTACGCCGTCGGTTTGGCCGCGGTCGTAGTGTGCTGGGGGCTGATCCAGTTTCAGGACGCGATCCAGAACTTGCTGATCGTGTCGGGCCTCGCGATGCTCGGCTACACTTTGTACGAGGCCTTCAAGCTGCCCAAGGAAGCGCGCGAACGGATCTTCGCGATGCTCTTCCTGATTGCGCTCAACCCCCTGTTCTGGGGCTTGTTCGAGCAGGCCGGCGGCAGCCTCAACCTTTATACCGATCGCTACGTCGATCGCTCGGGCGTTCCGACCAGCCTGTTCCAGTCGATCAACCCGATCTACATCGTGCTGCTCGCCCCGCCGTTCGCGGCGCTGTGGCAGTGGCTTGGGCGCAAAGGGCTGGAGCCTAGCGCTCCCGCCAAGTTCGGGCTCGCGCTGACCCAGGTTGGGCTCGGGTTCCTGCTGTTCGTGTGGGGCGCCAACACGGTCGGTGCGGCGGCGATGACCCCGGTGATCTTCGTGTTCCTGATCTACCTGCTCCACACCACCGGCGAGCTTTGCCTTTCTCCGGTCGGCCTCTCGGCCATGGCCCGCCTCGCCCCGCTTCACCTCGCCAGCTTTGTGATGGGCGCGTGGTTCTACATGACTGCGGTGGGGAATTTCGTTGCGGGCAAAATCGGCGAGGCCACCGGTGGTGAAGGCGGCGAGATGAGCAAGGAGCTGGTTCTCCAGATCTATTTGAAAATCGGCTGGGTGGCGATCGGGATCAGTGTGCTGGTCTTGGCTGTCTCGCCGTTCGTGAAACGCTGGATGCACCTCGATACGATCGAGGACCGCGCCGCCCCGGGCGACCAGGCCGCGGTTTATGGCGGGGGCGAAGGTGAGAACGTCGATGGGGCGCTGCCAGGCCGCACCTGAGCGGAAGACCCAATCCTGTCCTGGTTTCCTCGCCTCGTTTTGACGCAATTGGTTGAGCAAGGTGTTGCATCTATGAGAGGCTACAAGTTCGCCGCAGCGGCAATCGTCGCGCTGGCGCTGGGGGCATGTGCGAGCACCGGGGGACCGAAATCCGCTTCGTCGACCAAGCCCAACCCCTCCGCCAGCTTCGATAAGAACCCCTACCCCTCGACTTATAAGCCCTATCCCGGCGCGGCCACCGCACTGGTTGGGGCGACCGTGTTTGACGGTGCGGGCGGGCTAACCGAGAACGGCACCGTGCTGCTGCGCGACGGCAAGGTGACCGGCATCGGCGGTGCGGACCTCGCAATCCCCGAAGGGTACGCACGGATCGATGGCACCGGCAAGTTCGTCACCCCTGGAATTATCGACATCCACAGCCACCTCGGCGACTACCCCAGCCCCGGCGTGCAGGCCAATTCGGATGGCAACGAGGCGACCGACCCGACTACGCCCAACGTGTGGGCCGAACATTCGGTGTGGCCGCAGGACCCCGGCTTTACCCGCGCGATGGCCAACGGCGGGATCACCGCGCTGCAGATCCTGCCCGGATCGGCCAATCTGATGGGCGGCTCACCCGGTTCGATGCCGCAGCGCTGATCCCCGTGGTCAACGGCACCCAGCCGCTTTACGTCCACGTCGAACGCGCTTCCGACATCCGCGCGGTTCTGGCGTTGCGCAGCGAATTTCCGCGGTTGCTGCTGGTGCTGGTGGGTTGCGGCGAAGGCTGGCTGGCGGCGCGCGAGATCGTCGCCGCGGGGGTTCCGGTTGTCGCCACTCCGCTGACCGACCTGCCCGGCCAGTTCGAGCAACTTGCCTCGACCCAGTCGAACGTCGGACGGATGGTTGCCGCCGGGGTCAAGGTCGCGCTCGGGGCGTTCGGCGACCAGCCACGCTATGCCCCGCAATACGCCGGCAACCTCGTCGCGCTAACTCGCCTTCCGGGAGCAACCGGGCTGAGTTGGGGCAAGGCATTCGCCGCGATCAGTTCGATCCCGGCCGAGATCATGGGCATGGGCGAGCGGTTCGGCAGTCTTAAACCGGGGCGCGCGGGCGACGTGGTGATCTGGGACGGCGATCCGCTGGAAGGCACTTCGGGGGTGGTCGCGGTGTATATCGATGGGGTGTCTCAGTCGCTGGTCAACCACCAGACTCGCCTGCGCGACCGCTACAAGACGCCCGGCGAAGGCAGCTTGCCCAAGGCCTACGATTGGTAGAGTCTGTGCGGCAACAGGGAGCGACGCAGCCATGGAACCCGCACTCGTCAATCTGATCGCCGCCAGCGTGGCGTTCGTCGGAAGCCACTTCGCGCTGTCGCACCCGTTGCGTGCGCCGCTGGTTGGCGTGGTCGGCGACAAGGGCTTTGCCGCGATCTATTCGCTGGTCGGCCTCGCCACCTTCGGGTGGATGATCTGGGCGTTCATGGCGATGCCGCGGCGGGGAATGCCGTTGTGGAACGGCAGCGGCGAGGCGATATGGATCGTCGCGAGCCTGCTGACAATCGTTGCGCTGACGCTGTTCCTTGGAAGTCTGCGCGGAAATCCGGCGCTGCCCGATCCGCGCGCCGGACAAGGGCTGGCGATCAAGCGGCCCGAACACGTCTTCCGCGTCACCCGCCATCCGATGATGTGGGGATTCGCGTTATGGGCGCTTGCGCACATCTTGGTCGCCCCCACGGCAAGGACACTGGTGCTGGCGGGCGCGATCGGGTTTCTCGCGCTGGTGGGCGCGCACATGCAGGACCGCAAGAAGCAGGCACTGATGGGCGATGGCTGGCGCGCGTGGGAAAGCAAGACCGCCTACTGGCCACGCCTTGGCGCGCTGCCGGGGATCGGCATCGGGCTGTGGGCGGTGGCGATCGCGCTTTGGCTAGCGATCACCTGGGCGCATATCTGGCTGGCCTATGTCCCGGCGGGCATCTGGCGCTGGGTGGGGTAGGATCGAACGCACTCTGCATCGACGCGAAGGCACACGCCGCGCACAACAAAAAAGCGGGGCCGAAACCCCGCTCTTTCGAATTCCGCTCGAAGCAGCCGAAGCTTACGGGCTGTCGGGATTGTTGTTGTTGTTGTCGACCAGGAAGTAAATCCCGGCGCCAATCAGAACAACCGCGATGATCAGCAGGAGGGTCGAAGAACCACCCATCTGGCTGGCGTCGGCAACCGGGGCCACAGCACGGTCAACGGCCTGCGCCATGGCGGGAACCGCGGTCAGCGTCATGGTTGCTACAGCGGCAACCAGATTACGGAAATTCATTGAGTCGTCTCCTTTGAGCATTATTCGGTTAATTGCTTAGCGCCATCGGCAGTCTGGCGCAAGACAATCACATGAACCCCCATCCGTCCAACCACCCTTGGTGCAGGATTTCGAGGAAACTTCTTTGCCGTCGAAGAGTGTTCCACTCCGGCAATCGACATATCAGGCAGGACCCCATTCATGTCCAGCCGGAAAATCCCCTAGAGCCGGACATCCTTCAAAACCATGAACCGCCAAACAGTTCCACAACCCACCACTATCGGTGATGTTTTTGTCGATTGTTGCATTGCGGCAACTATCTGCGACTTTCTTCATCGCGCAATCGCGGCGCCTCAAACACCTTCTCGCCCCCGATCCAGGTCTCGAGCACACGCGCCTTGCGCAGCGCGGCAGGCGCCGCAAGCAGCGGATCCACGTCGATCAGCACAAAATCGGCGCGCAACCCTGGCACCAGCCGCCCGAACTTGCGCTCGGCGAATCCAGCCCACGCCGCGCCGCTGGTATAGCCCGCCAGCGCGGCGGCGCGATCAATCCGTTCCTGCGGTTGCCACCCGCCGAAGGGCTGCCCGGCAGCGTCCTCGCGGCTCAGTGCCGCGGAAATCCCGGCGAACGGGTCGGGCAGTTCGACTGGCGCATCCGATCCAAACGCCAGCCGTGCCCCGCCTGCGGCCAAGCTTTTCCAGGCATAAGCCCCGGCGAGCCGAGCCGGACCGAGGCGGGCCTCGGCCATCGACCGGTCGGAAACCTGGTGGATCGGCTGCATCGAGGCGATAACCCCGAGCTTGCCGAAGCGCGGAATATCGAGCGGATCGACAATCTGGGCGTGCTCGATCCGCCAACGCCGATCGCCCTTGTAGGTTGCGTTCAAATCCTCGACAGCATCGAGCACTTCATCGTTGGCGGCATCGCCGATCGCATGGACCGCGACCTGGAAGTTATCCATCGCCGCGCGGCTCATCAGGTTCTTGAGTTGGGTCTCACTGGTCCGCGCGATCCCGCGGGTCTGTGGCGCATCGGCATAAGGCGCCTTGAGCAGCGCTCCGCGCGAGCCAAGCGCGCCATCGGCATAAAGCTTGAGACCACCCATCCGGAGCCGGTCATCGTAAAGCCACGGCGTCGGCCCCGGCCCGCCGATCAGCGTCATGGCCTCGATCCCCAGCGCATACGACATGACCCGCATTCGCAGCCGCCCCAGGTCGCCGGCACGGCGAAAGGTCTGCCAGTCTTCGATGCTCGTGCCCATGTCGGCGACCGCGGTCAGCCCACGCGCGAGCAACAGGCGCTGTGCGGTGTCAAAGGCGAGGTCGCGATCATCCGCGCGCGGTGGGGGCACCGCGCGTTCGACCAGGCGCGCCGCATCGTCGATCAGCACGCCCGCCGGCCTGCCCCCGGCGAGCCGCTCGATCCGCCCACCTGCGGGATCTTTCGAAGCCGCGCTAACCCCGGCGGCGGTGAGTGCTGCGCTGTTGGCCCAGCCAGCGTGACCATCGACCCGCTCGAGCCACACCGGTCGGCCGGGCACCGCGGCGTCGAGTTCGGCGGCGGTGGGAAACCGCCCCCTTCCCGCCTCATCACGGAGCCCCCACGCCTCCTGGTTCCATCCACGTCCGGTAATCCACGCGCGGTCGGGGTGCGCGGCGGCATAGACGCGGATTTTCGCCAGCGCCTCGCCCAGCGTCTTCGTCTCGGACAAATCCAGCGTCAGTGCGGCGAAACCGATCTGCATCACGTGAAGGTGCGCGTCGATCAGCCCGGGGATCATCGTGCGGCCCTTGCCGTCGATCTGGTATTCGGTCTTGGGGCGCTTGTCTTTCGATTGAAACACCGCCTTGATCTTGCCATCGGGCCCAAACTGAAGCGCGGCAAAGCGCTGCGGCTGCCCCTGCTCGTCGATCGTCACCCCGTTGACGTTGATCACCAGCGTATCGGCCCGGGCGGGAACAGCGGCGAGTAACGCCACCGCAGCGACAGTCAAAAAGCGGAGCCTCACGTTGCGCTTCCCTTGCGCGGCAGCCGCTTGATCAGCGCGCTGGTATCGTCGCGACCGCCACCCAAGCCCTGAACATCGGAAAAGAACTGATCGACCAGGGCCGCCACCGGCACCGACGCGCCCAGATTCCGCGCTTCCTCCAACGCCAGCCCCAGATCCTTGCGCATCCAGTCTATCGCGAAGCCGAAGTCGAAGCGGCCTTCGACCATCGTCGACCAGCGGTTGTCCATCTGCCAGCTTTGCGCGCCGCCACCCGATATGGCGTCGTAGACCTTTTCCATGTCGAGCCGCGCGGCCTGGGCAAACCGCACCGCCTCGGCGAGCCCGGCGACCACCGCGCCGATGCAGATCTGATCGACCATCTTGGTCGATTGCCCGGCCCCGGCCTTGCCGACGTGGACGATCCGCGCGGCATAGGCCTCCATCACCGGGCGCGCCGCCGCAATCGCCTTGGCGTTGCCGCCGCACATGATGGAAAGTTTGCCCTTTTCCGCGCCCGCCTGCCCGCCGGTTACCGGTGCATCGACGCACAGAATTTCCTTGTCGCGCCCCTCGACCGCGATCTGGCGCGCGATCTTGGCCGAAACGGTGGTATGATCGATGAATACCCCGCCGCGGCGCAGCGAGGAAAACACCCCCGCATGGCCGAGCACGACCCCGGCCAGATCGTCGTCGTTGCCGACGCAGGTGATAACCGCAACGGCAACCACGGCAGCTTCGGCGGGCGTGGTGGCAACCCGTGCGACCAGCCCGGGATGATCGGCCTGCCAGCGCTCGATCCGAGCGGGCGAGCGGTTGTAGATCGTCAGCGCGTGGCCGGCGGTGGCGAGGTGGCGGGCCATCGGCGATCCCATCACGCCAAGGCCGAGGAACGAGACTTTAAGCGGTTCGGTCATGGACTCTTCTTAGCGCGTTTTTTCGCCGCGCAAATCCCTCGCGCTTGGTTCGCCACAGCTTGACCGGGCGCGCTGGCCCCCTATCGGAACGGCCATGAACCGTCTGCTCGATCCCCGCACCTTTCGCCTGGCTTTCTATGCCACCACCCTGGCCGCGACGGTGACAGCGCTAACCCCCGCCGTCCCGTACGAGCCGGTCTTCGCCTATATGGACAAAGTCCAGCATTTCGCGGTGTTTGCGCTGCTCGCGGGGCTGGCGCTGTTCGGCTTTCCGCAGGCGCCACGGCGGCTGGTCGTCGAGCGGCTGTCGTTCTTGGGCGCAGGCATCGAGGTGCTCCAGTCGATCCCTGCGCTGCACCGCGATTGCGACGTGTTCGACTGGGCGACCGACACCGTGGCCGCCGCGGTTGCGGTGCTGGTGCTGACGCGGCTGGTCCCGGCGCTGCGCGCGCGAGCCGGATAGCGGTTCCCAACCGCGGTCGATTTGGGTACGGCGCGCGGCCATGCACCAGCTTGCCCGCACCTCCGTCGCAACCGCGCCACTGACCCTTGAAGATGTTCGTGCTGCCGCGGCGCGCATCGCCGGGCAGGTCGTGCGCACCCCCACGCTGCATAGCAAGACGCTGTCGGCGATCAGCGGGGCCGACATCTGGCTCAAGTTCGAAAACCTCCAGTTCACCGCCGCCTACAAGGAGCGCGGCGCGCTCAATGCGCTGCTCCAGCTCGATCCGGTGAAACGCAGCCGTGGCGTGATCGCGGCATCGGCGGGCAACCACGCGCAGGGGCTCAGCTATCACGCGACCCGGCTCGGCGTCCCCGCGACGATCGTCATGCCGCGCACCACGCCGACGGTGAAGGTCATGCAGACCGAAAGCGTCGGTGGGATCGTGGTGCTCGAAGGCGAGACGTTCGACGAGGCCTATGCCCATGCCCGCCAGCTCGAGGGCGAACTGGGGCTGACCTTCGTCCACCCGTTCGACGATGCGCATGTCGCGGCGGGCCAAGGCACCGTCGCGCTCGAAATGCTCGAGGATGTGCCCGAGCTGGACATGCTGGCGATCCCGGTGGGCGGCGGCGGGCTGGCTTCGGGGATGGGCACGGTGGCGCGCGCGATCAACCCGGCGATCGGCCTGATCGGGGTCGAGGCCGCGCTCTATCCCTCGATGTACAACCGCCTCAAGGGTACTCAGCTGCCGTGCGGCGGGGATACCCTGGCCGAAGGCATCGCGGTCAAGGAGCCGGGCGAGCTCACGTCTGCCTGGCTCGCCAATCTGCTCGACGATATCGTGCTGGTCGACGAGGCGGCGCTGGAAAGCGCGGTGGCGCTTCTCCTCCAGATCGAAAAGACCGTGGTCGAAGGCGCGGGCGCGGCGGGGCTGGCCGCGGTGATGGCGCATCGCGAGCTGTTCAAGGGGCGCAAGATCGGGATCGTGCTGTGCGGCGGCAACATCGACACTCGCCTGCTCGCCAACGTGCTGCTGCGCGATCTCGCGCGCTCGGGCCGCCTGGCGCGGTTGCGGCTGACGCTGCAGGATCGCCCCGGCGCGCTGTTCAAGGTGATGCGCGAATTCGACGAACACCAGGTCAACATCATCGAAATCTACCACCAGCGGATCTTCACCACGCTGCCCGCCAAAGGCCTGATCACCGACATCGAATGCGAGGCCCGCGACAAGGACCAGCTCGACCGGCTGGTCGAAGGACTGCGCGCCAAGGGCTATGCGGTGAGCCAGGTGGAATTGAACTGAGGCTCGACAGACGGGCGTGAAAGCCTAGGATCGCTGCCATGGCCACCGTTCTCGACCGACCCACGCTTCCCGAAGCCGCCGCCGCGCTGGGCGACAAGTTGACCGCGCTGCGCCGCGCGATCCATCTCGAGCCCGAGCTGGGGCTGCACAATCCCAAGACCAGCGCCAAAGTCCGCGCCGCGCTCGCGCATCTGCCGCTGACCTGGCGCGAGGGGCCTTCGACCACCGGGTTGGTGGCGACGCTCGATACGGGCAAACCCGGACGCTCGGTGCTGCTGCGCGGCGACATGGATGCGTTGCCGATGCCCGAGGAGACCGGGCTCGAATTCGCATCGACGATACAAGGGGCGATGCACGCCTGCGGGCACGACGCACACACCGCGATGCTCGCCGGGGCGGCGGAATTGCTGTGCGCGCGGGCGGCGAACCTCACAGGCAAAGTCCACTTCATGTTCCAGCCGGGTGAAGAAGGCTGGCACGGCGCGCGGTTCATGATCGACGACGGATTGCTCGATCCGCTGCCCGACGCGGCGTTCGCGCTGCACGTTATGCCGACCGGTCCCGGCGGCCTCGTAGCTGGCCGCGCCGGGCCGCTGCTCGCCGCCGCCGACCGGATGTTCATCGTGATCAACGGCCGCGGCGGGCATGCTTCGATGCCGCACCAGACGCTCGACCCGATCCCAGTGGCGTGCGAGATCGTCACCGCGTTCCAGACGATGGTCACGCGCAAGTTCGACGCCGCCGACGCGGTGGTGGTGACCGTCGCCAAGATCGTGTCGGGGACCACCAACAACGTCATTCCGGATTCGTGCGAGCTCGACGGGACGATGCGCACGCTCAGCCCGAAAGCGCGTTCGCGGCTCAAGGAAGAAATCACCCGGCTGGCCGAGGGCATCGCCGCCGCACACGGGCTGACCGCCACCGTCCGGATCGAGGAAGGCTTCCC
>JANMQW010000259.1:0-4548 GCA_031370725.1 Novosphingobium sp. | reverse complement strand
CGACCCGACCAAGGTGGTTCGTACCGCGCTGCAGGATGCAGCCTCGGTCGCTGGCCTGCTGATCACCACCGAAGCGGCGATCAGTGATCGGCCCGACGACAAGCCGGCCATGGGCGGCATGGGCGGCGGCGGCGGCATGGGCGGCATGGGCGGCATGGATTTCTGATCCAGCCGACTGCGTAGCTACGCAAAAAACGGGGCCGGGGGAATAATCCTCCGGCCCCTTTTGCTTTGGCTCAAACTACGCCGAATTTCGCCCCTTACCGGAGAAGGGGAACCGCAATGCGGTGAAGGGGGACTTGCAAAAAACCCGCAGTGGCGTGCAGACGAGACTGCCGCTAATTTTGGCAAGCCCTGCTACTTCTTGCTACGCCAGCCCTCCCAAAGGGGAAGGAACTGCGCAGTTTCAAAAGTCGATCGCGATGCCCTTGTTCTCCCAATCACCGAAGCGGGTGGGATCTAGCGGGTCGGTCGGGGGCTCCACCGCGCGCGGTTCGGGCACGGGAGGATTGGTCCAGTGCGCAGGCTTTTTCAGACCGGCGGGGCGTTGGGTGGCGCGTTGCATAACTTGAATGTGGGGTCGGATGGGGCGCGGCGCAATTGCCTTCGTGCATTGCTGCCTTTAGCGCCCCGCGGATGACTGCGATCCCCGATCTTCCCGGCCTGCCTGCGCGGCGCGCGGCGCTGCGCCTGCTCGATGCTGTGCTGCGCCGCGGCGAGACCCTGGAGCAGGCGGGTAACGCCGCATCGCGCGGGCTGCGCGGCGAAGATCGCGCGCTGGCGCTGGCGATCGCGGCGGAAAGCCTGCGCTGGCTGATCGATCTCGACGCACTGATCGACAGCGCCACTGCGCAAGTTCTTGCTCACGATGCCAAGCCGCGCAGCGTGCTGCGGCTGATGCTCGCCCAGACCTTGCGCCTTGGCACCCCTGCGCACGCAGTGATCGCCACCGCGCTGCCACTGCTTAGCGGTGGCCCGCGACGGCTTGCGCACGGAGTGTTTTCGGCGTTGCTGCGGCGCGAGGCTCAGTTGCCCGCTCAGCCTACATTGCCTGAAAGGGTCGCAGCGCGGTGGGACGAGTCGCATCTTGGCCGCACGGGCGCGATCGCCGCCGCGCTGGCCCAACCCCCGCCGCTCGACCTCAACTTGCGCGACGCGGGCGAAACCGCAGTTTGGTGCGAACGGCTGGGCGGGAACTCGCTCGCGCCGGGCCACGTCCGCTTGCCTCGCGGCACCGCGATCGAGGCGCTGCCCGGGTTTACCGAGGGAGCCTGGTGGGTTCAGGACATCGCCGCCAGCATTCCCGCTCGCCTGCTCGGTGCGGGTCGCAACGAGTTTGGCTCCCGCCGCGTGCTCGATCTGTGTGCAGCGCCCGGCGGCAAGACGATGCAGCTTGCCGCGGCAGGCTGGCACGTAACCGCGCTCGATAAGTCCACCCGTCGGCTCGAACGGCTCGAAGCCAACCTCGCGCGCGCCGGGCTGCACGCCACGATCGTCATTGCCGATGCGCTCACCTGGGAACCCGCCGAACGATTCGACGCAATCCTGCTTGACGCGCCGTGCACCGCGTCTGGCACATGCCGCCGCCACCCCGACGTGCTCCACCGCATTGCTGCGCCGCAGATCGCCGAGATGGCGGAACTGCAAGCTGCGCTGCTCGCCCGGGCCGCCACCTGGCTCGCGCCCGGCGGCACGTTGATCTACGCGGTCTGCTCGCTCGAACGCGAAGAGGGTGAGGCGCAAACCGCCGCGGTCACACTTATCCCCGACCCGATCCGTGCCGAGGAACTCCCTGCAGGACTGCTCCCCAGCCCCGACGGCACCATGCGCACCGATCCGGGGATGCTTGCCGAATCCGGCGGCATGGACGGCTTCTACATCGCCCGCTGGACTGCCTAACTCCCAAACCTCAAGCCGACTTTACCTTCGCCGCAAAGCTCTTGCGCAGCTTCAGCAGCTTAGGTGGAATCGTCGCCATGCAATAGGGATTGCGCTGGCCTTCGCCCTCCCAGTATTCCTGGTGATAGCCTTCAGCCGGATACCACCGCGCGGGACCCTCGATTGTTGTGACCGCGGTCTGCTCTGAATGATCGCCATTCCAGCGTTCGATCGCAGCGCCGGCTTCAGCGCGCTGCGCATCGTCCAACGGAAAGATCGCCGAACGATACTGGGTGCCAACATCGTTGCCCTGGCGGTTGAGCTGGCTCGGATCATGCGTGCCCATGAACACGTCGAGCATCTGCGCATAATCGATTACCGCCGGATCGTAAGTCACCCGGATAGCCTCGGCATGTCCAGTCGTTCCGCCGCAAACCGCCTTGTATGTGGGGTTCTCGACAGTGCCACCCAGATACCCGCTCTCGACTTCGCTTACCCCGATCACGTCGCGGAACACCGCCTCGGTGCACCAGAAGCATCCGCCCGCCAAAATCGCCGTCTCGCTCGCCATTCGTCGTCCTCTCATTTCACTTGGTAAAGATAGGAATGCGTAGGGTCCTTGTCATCGACCGGACCACCGCTAAACAGGCAAAATCGTTTCATTGGAGCCCAATTCGTCATGCGCCCTTCCCTGATTTTGGTTGCCGTCTCGCTGCTTTTTGCGTCCGCTTCCGCGCCGGCGTTGGCCGATCATCGCGCTCCTGTCACGGCGACCAACCCGGCGCTCGCTGCCGCGATTGCAGATCCGCGGCGCACTGAGGACCGTGCCCGCGACACGTTCCGCAAGCCTGCCGAGACGCTCAATTTCTTCCAGATTTCCCCAACCATGAAAGTCGGCGAATACGCGCCCGGCGGCGGGTGGTACTCGCGCCTGCTCGGGCTGTATCTGGGCCCCAAGGGCAAGCTGGTCGGACTCTATTTCAATCCGTTGTCGGGTCCATTCAACGAACAGTCGCAGCAGGGCATTCGCGATGGGGCGGCGAAGTACCCCGCCGAGGTCGCCGGTTGGTCGGGTCAGCCCGCGACAAGTTTTGCTGCGATGACGCTGGAGACTATCCCCGAGGCCGAAAAGGGCACCTTCGACCGGATCATCGTCGCACGGATGATGCACAACCTGCTGCGCTGGAACATTGCCGACAGCGAGATCAAGGCGATGCGCGCGCTGCTCAAGGACGGCGGGATGATCGGGATCGAACAGCACCGGGCCAAGGCCGATGCGCCGTTCGCTTATACCGATGGGAGCAAGGGCTATCTGCGCGAGGCCGACGTGATCAAGTTTATGGAAATCAACGGCTTCGATTTCGTTGGCAAGAGTGAGGCCAACGCCAATCCAAGGGACACCGCCGACTATCCCGAAGGCGTGTGGGAGCTACCGCCGGTGCTGCGGACCAAGCGCGAGGCGCTCAAGGCCGTGGGCGAATCGGATCGCATGACGCTGCTGTTCCGCAAGCGCGCTTAATCCGGGGTTCAACCGCGCCCGGCTTAATCTCTACCAATCTATTGGAGATTGCCGATGATCGTTCGTTCCGCATCGCTCGCATTGATGACCTTGTTCGGATTGGCGGCCTGCGCCCCCAGCGTGCCCGACCCGCGGGGGGTTGACCGCGACGAGACCCTCTTGCGCCTGTCCGCCAGCGGCGAGGCCGAGGCGGTGCCCGACGAGGCGTTCATCCAGCTCGGCGTGAACAGCTATGCTGCCAGCGCGCGCGCTGCGCAGGCAGCCAACACGCAGAAAGTCGAGAAAATCGTCGGGGCGCTGGCCGACCTCGAGGTCGCCGCCAAGGACACGCAGACCAGCAACTTCTCGCTCCAGAAGTTCGATTACGGCCCCAACAAAGGTCAGTACCAGGCGAGCAACATCCTGGCGGTGCGCATGCGCAACGTGAGTCGTGCCGGCGAGGCGGCGACCCGGGCTACCGAAGCCGGCGCCAACGTGATGAGCGGCCCGGCGCTGCGCATCGCCGATCCCGAGAAAGCCAACCGCGGCGCCTACATCAATGCCTTTCGCGCCGCACGGACCCGGGCGGAAGCCTATGCCGAGGCTGCCGGGATGAAGATCGCGCGCGTCCTGACGATCCGCGACGGCGGGCAGTTCGGCGGCGGCTATCCGACGCCGATGAACGGCATGGATGCAATGGCGGTGGCCGAGCAGGCCTCCAACGTCCCGCCGCCGGTTGCGCCGCCCCCGCCGCCCTCGATCCGTCCGGGCACCGCGATCACTCGCGTCTCGGTTCAAGTGGACTTCGCGATCGAGCCGAAATAGGCGCTGGGCGATGACCGAGATCACCGTTGCAGCGCTCCAGCTCGCGCTCAATTCGCCGGACGAGGCGGACAACATCGCCGCGGTCGCCGCGCTGGTCGAGCAGTCGGCGGGGCAGGGGGCGAAGATCGTGCTGCCGCCCGAACTGTTCGCCGGGCCCTATTTCTGCGCGATCGAGGACGAAGCCCGGTTCGCGCTGGCGCAGACCTTGGGCGAAAGCGCGTCGGTGCGCGAAATGCAGCGGCTGGCGCGCACGCTGAAGGTCGCCATCCCCGCCAGCTTCTTCGAACGCGACGGCCAGCACTTTTACAACACCCTGGCGATGATCGATGCGGGCGGCGAAATCGTCG
>JANMQW010000258.1:0-5790 GCA_031370725.1 Novosphingobium sp. | reverse complement strand
GGCTTTCGCGGGGAAGCGCTGCTCCGCGACCACGTCCGGGATGCCGATGGCCAACCATACGATTTAGCCATCCTTTCCCTCGACGTTGCCCGCGCCCAGACATTGCGAGAGGCCTTTAGCGTTGAAGCGAGCACGTCCGGATAATCTTGAATCGGTCACCCGTTCGCCCGGTGCCCATCCGAAGAATCGCTAGTCCTTGGCGCCGTAAAAACGGCATCGGGCGAGCTTCGCTTGACGGCAATTCAAATCACAGGAGCTGCAAAGTCACCGCATGCGAGCGATAATGAATTTGCGCGGGTTTTTCGTGGTTGTTGGCTGCTTGGTAAGCTTCTGCTCTGCCACTGCGCTTCGCCTCCAAAGCCGCTAGGTTCGGGATAGCCGCCCTGCTTTGGTCGATTTGGAATCGGGCGCTGGATTGTTGCGCGCAGACTTGTTAATCGCCCGGTTAAGAAGGTTTCGAGAGGTAAAACTGGCATGGCTTTCAAGACGCGCATCACCGAAATGCTCGGGATCGAGCACCCGATCGTCCAGGGCGGGATGCAGTGGGTCGGCACCGCCGAGATGGCATCAGCAGTTTCCAATGCCGGGGGTCTGGGCATCCTCACCGCGCTGACCCAACCCACACCCGAAGCACTCGCTGCCGAAATCGCGCGCTGCCGGACGATGACTGCCAAACCGTTCGGGGTGAACATAACGGTGTTCCCCACGATCAACGCTCCCGATTACAAGGCTTATGCTCAAGCTGCGCTCGATGGCGGAATCCATATATTCGAGACTGCGGGAACCCCGGCGGTTCGCGAAATCTGGGAGATGATCAAGCCGCACGGGGCCTTGATCCTGCACAAGTGCACCGCGGTGCGCCACGCGCTGTCGGCCGAGCGGGCAGGGGTCGACGTGATCTCGATCGATGGCTTCGAATGCGCCGGACACCCTGGCGAGGACGACATTCCCGGGTTGATCCTGCTGCCAGCGGCGGCGGACAAGGTGAAAATCCCGATCCTGGCCAGCGGAGGTTTCGGTGACGGGCGCGGGCTGGCCGCGGCGCTGGCGCTGGGCGCCGATGGCATCAACATGGGCACGCGCTTTTGCGCGACGGTCGAGGCACCGATCCACCAGGCGTTCAAGGACGAAATGGTCGCCAACGATGAACGCGCCACCGACCTGATTTTCCGCACCTATCGCAACACCGCCCGGGTGGCGAGGAACGGCATCAGTCAGGCGGTGGTCGCCGCCGAAGCCGAAGGTAAGCCGTTCGGCGAGGTCGCAGACCTGGTCAAGGGGGTGCGCGGGCGCGAGGGTCTGGTCAGCGGGGATACCGAACGCGGCATCTGGAGCGCGGGTATGATCCAGGGCCTGATCCACGACATTCCGACTTGTGAGGAATTGGTCGGGCGGATCGTGCGCGATGCCGAAGCGATCATCCGCCACCGGCTGGATGCAATGGTGGCTTGAGCCACAACGAACTTCAATCGCTGCCCGTGCTGCCCGAGCGCGCGCGCGACCTGGCTTCGATAGAGGCCAGATCGTGGACTTCTTCCTTTTGTTGGGGCGCGGCGCCACGGATGCGGAGTTGCTCAAGATGGGCGGCCTGCTCTTGGGGAGAGAGTTTGGCCAATTCATCGGGTGACAGGACGTTTAGGTGGTCGGCAGGGGCCACGCCGACGTCCGCGAAGTTGGAATCGAGCGTGGTTCCGAAGCCCGAAGTATTCGGGCTCGATCCCTCTGAATCGGATCCTGCACCATAACTCGAATCGTAATCTTCGCCGAACGAGCTTTCGCCATTGGGCTTCGTCCGGTTGACGCCGATCCGCTTGACCCCGAACTTCTTGACGTCGGCCGCGCGAAGCTGTGCCGCCTCCTGCTCCTGACCTACCCCGTCGCCGACGATCTGACGGGCCTCGCCACTGGCGAACAACGCAACGCATAGCGTGACGGCAAACGTCACCGCTGCAAAATGGCGATACAGCTTGGCGTTAACCAGCGGAGTGACGGCGAGATTGGCCATTGATGCGGCCAATGCCACGATCGCATTAACCGTCTGCGTCTGAGCATGGTTGCGACAAGGTTTACGGCCGCCGGGGGAAGGGGTCCCCCGACGGCCGCGTTACTCCTCCCCAGGAGCTCGTTCGTCCTTGCTCAGGACATGCTTTCAGGCGGTGTTCCGCTCTCTCCCCGCAGCTTTCATGCTGCGAACTGGTCAATTCTAAGGCGCGAACTGATTCATCGTCCCCGCAGCCTTCTCAGGCGGCGAACTGGTTCATCGTATTATGCGAGCCACCGGCCTTGAGCGCCGCTTCGCCCGCGAAGTATTCCTTGTGATCGTCGCCGATGTCGCTGCCCGACATATTCTGATGCTTGACGCAGGCGATGCCCTGACGGATTTCCTCGCGCTGGACGTTTTTG
This sequence comes from Novosphingobium sp., assembly GCA_031370725.1. Classification (GTDB taxonomy): domain Bacteria; phylum Pseudomonadota; class Alphaproteobacteria; order Sphingomonadales; family Sphingomonadaceae; genus Novosphingobium. The sequence continues at coordinate 3,387 of JANMQW010000258.1, read as the reverse complement.
ACATAGCCCAGCATCCCCGCGTCGCCGAAGTATTCGCGTGCCAGATTGTCGGTGCTCAGCGCGGCAGTGTGGTAGGTCGGCAGCGTGATCAGGTGGTGGAAAATCCCCGCCCGCTTCGCCGCATCGCGCTGGAAGGTGCGGATACGCTCGTCGGCTTCGGCAGCCAGTTCGTCCTGGTCATATTCGGCGCTCATGAGCTTGGCGCGATCATAGGCCGACACGTCCTGCCCTTGCTCGACCCAGGCATCGTAAACCTGCTGGCGGAACGAGAGAGTCCAGTTGAAACTGGGCGAATTGTTGTACGCCAGTTTCGCGTTGGGAATGACTTCGCGGATTTTGTCGACCATCGCAGCGATCTGCTCGATGTGAGGCTTTTCGGTCTCGATCCAGATCAGGTCGGCGCCGTTCTGGAGCGAAGTGATGCAATCCAGCACACAGCGGTCGGCGCCGGTTCCAGGACGGAACTGATAAAGGTTCGACGGCAGCCGCCGTGGCCGCAACAGCTTGCCGCCGCGGTTGATGATCACGTCGCCATTCGCCTGCGAAGAGTCAGAGATTTCCTCGCAATCCAGGAAGCTGTTGTACTGATCGGCGATGTCGCCGGGCTCTTTCGAGAATGCGATCTGCTTGGTCAGACCCGCGCCCAGACTGTCGGTGCGCGCAACGATGATCCCGTCGTCGATGCCGAGTTCGAGGAAGGCATAGCGACAAGCGCGGATCTTGGCGTTAAAGTCTTCGTGCGGAACGGTGACCTTGCCGTCCTGGTGGCCGCACTGTTTTTCATCGGAAACCTGGTTTTCGATCTGGAGCGCACAGGCGCCCGCCTCGATCATCTTTTTGGCGAGCAGATACGTCGCCTCGGCGTTGCCGAAACCGGCGTCGATATCCGCGATGATGGGCACGACGTGAGTTTCGTGGGTGTCGATGGCGTGCTGAATACGCGCCGCCTCGACCGCGTTGCCGCCTTCGCGCGCCTTGTCGAGATCGCGGAACAGCATTCCCAGTTCGCGCGCGTCGGCTTGGCGCAGGAAGGTGTAAATTTCTGCGATAAGCGCGGGGACGCTGGTCTTTTCGTGCATCGACTGATCGGGAAGCGGACCGAAATCGCTGCGCAGCGCGGCAATCATCCAGCCCGAAAGGTAGATGTACCGGCCCTTGGTGGTTCCGAAATGCTTTTTGATCGAGATCATCTTCTGCTGGGCAATGAACCCATGCCAGCATCCGAGCGACTGGGTGTAGGCAGCCGGATCGGAATCATAGGCCGCCATGTCGTCGCGCATGATCTTGGCGGTATATCGGGCGATATCGATGCCGGTGCGGAAGCGGTTCTGCGCGCGCATCCGGGCGACCGATTCGGCGCCGATCCCATCCCAGGTGCCGTTTTGGCGCCGGATCAGAGCGTCGGTCTGCGCGATGTCTTGTGTATAGGTCATGGTGCCCTCGTGAAGCTGCTGGGATTTGGCTAGCACCGCTGTAAGGGTCGGCGGTAACACATCTTACAAAATTTGATGTGCTAATGCAGCAAAACGGCTTAGTATGCCTGTGCTGTTGTATGAAAGTTTACAACTATGGCCGACCAATCGCTTTTCGCAGGGCCGAACATACGCCGCATTCGCCGTCGCGAGGGGCTGACCCAGGCGGCGATGGCCGCTACGCTCGGCATCTCAGCCAGTTACCTCAACCTGATCGAGCGCAACCAGCGCCCGCTGTCGGCGCGGCTGCTGCTGGCGCTGGCCCAACACTTCGATTTCGATCCGCGCTCGCTGGGCAGTCACGAGGAAGCGGGCGGGGTCGATGGCTTGCGCCGCCGCCTCGCCGATACGCTGATCGACGATCTCGGGATCGATCGCGAAGAAGTGGTCGAATGGCTCAACGCCGCACCACAGGCCGCAGTCGCCTTCGCGCGGCTCTATGACCGGGCCGGGTCCACGCTTGAGGGCGAGACGCCCGATTCGACGTTGCTCGCGCGGCGCGAAATCGAACGCTGGCGCAACCATTTCGCCGATCTCGATGCCGCGGCCGAGGAACTGGCCGACGAACTGCGCCTGTCGGACGGCGAGATTGGCGCGGCGATGGCCGAGCGTTTGCGCCGCCGTCATCAGCTTTCGCTGCGCATTCTGCCCGCAGATGTCATGCCAGATCACTTGCGCCGCCTCGATCTCCATGCCCGCCAGCTCCAGCTCGCCGAGATGCTCGATCCCGCCTCGCGCACCTTCCAGATCGCGGTTCAGCTTGCCCAGCTGGAGCAGCGCGACGCGGTGCGCGCGCTGGTCGATGGTGCAGGTCTGGCCGATCGCGCGGCTCAGCGGCTGGTCCAGCGCCACCTTTACGCCTATTTCGCAGCCGCGCTGATCATGCCTTATGGGCGCCTCCTGCGCGCCTGCGAATCCAGCGGTTACGACATCCCGCTGCTCCAGCGCCGTTTCGGGGTGGGGTTTGAGCAGCTTGCCCACCGCCTGACCACGTTGCAGCGGGTTGGGCAGCGCGGGCTGCCGTTCTTCATGCTGCGGATCGACCGCGCCGGGCAAATCTCCAAACGTTTTGCCGGGGCAAGCGGGGCTTTGTTCTTCGAAAGTCCCGAGAGCTGCCCGCTGTGGAGCGCACACGCCGCGTTCGAGCGTGCAGGGCGGATGGTGGTCGAACAGGTTGCGCTGGAAGACGGAACACGCTGGTTTTCGCTTGCCCGCACCGTTCAGGCGAGCGGTGCCAGCCGCGGCGGACAGGCGGATTTCGCAGTGGTGCTGGGCCTGGAAACTTCGCTTGCCGGGCAACTGGCAGCAGCGCGCGGGCAGTCGTTGCGCGCCGACGATGCGACCCCGATCGGCCCGGGCTGCGCGCGCTGCCACCGCCCGGCATGCATGCAACGCTCGCTTCCGCCGCGCGGGGCAGCGCTGCAATTCAACGACCGAGAGCTGGGCCTGACGCCGTTCGGTTTTGCCGGTTAACCATCGCTGGTGGAACCAGCGCGCCCGGCGCAGCGTTGTTTGGCCATCAGCGGCCCTGTTGGGTCGGCAATGGGGAACCTGAGATGACCGAAGAACGCATAACCGAAGTCGAAACTCCATCGGGCAACGTCCACACCACCCACACCGTCGTCGAACGCAGCGGTGGAGGAGGATCGGGCTGGCTGATCGCCATCGTGTTGATCCTAGCAGTGCTGGTCGGCGGCTATTTCCTGACGCAGGGGACCAACGCTTCGACCAACAAGGACAACGCCATCGCGGGTGCCGCGAGCGACATCGGCGATGCCGCGCAGAAAGTGGGCAACGCTGCCGACAATGCGGTCAAGAAGCTTGATGACGGAAAGTAGGAGCGGCTGGAGTTGCTCCACGCTGCCTGACGCTTTTTCTTACACCCGGGGATTGCCTCCTCGGGTGTAAAATTTAC
>JANMQW010000233.1:0-9356 GCA_031370725.1 Novosphingobium sp. | reverse complement strand
CTGCGCCTTGCAGGCGGCGATGGAAGGCTTCGAGGTCGTGACGATGGAAGACGCGGTTAGCCGTGCCGACATCTTCGTGACCGCCACCGGCAACGAAGACGTCATCACCGCCGAGCACATGAAGGCGATGAAGAACATGGCAATCGTCTGCAACATTGGTCACTTCGACAGCGAGATCCAGATCGCCGCGCTTTCCAACTACAAGTGGAGCGAGATCAAGCCGGGCACTGATCTGGTCGAGTTTCCTGATGGCAAGCAGATCCTGATCCTCGCCAAGGGCCGCCTGGTCAATCTGGGCTGCGCCACCGGGCACCCCAGCTTCGTAATGTCGGCCAGCTTCACCAACCAGACGCTCGCCCAGATCGAGCTGTTCCTGCGCAACGATCAGTATCAGAATGACGTCTATGTGCTGCCCAAGCACCTCGATGAAAAGGTCGCCGCGCTCCATTTGGAGAAGCTGGGCGTCAAGCTCAGCGTCCTGAGCAAGAAGCAGTCCGACTACATCGGCGTGCCGCAGCAGGGACCCTTCAAGCCCGATCATTACCGGTATTGAGAATATCCGTCATCACGGCTCGTTGGCCGTGATGATGGGCCGCTACCCATTGTAATCCGCCCCCCCGCCGCATAGCGAAGGCGCGATGCTGCTATCCCAGACTGCGCTTGTTCTGATCGGGTTGCTGCTGGCGGCGTGGACGCTGGCGGCGGGCTGGGCGGTGGTGACTGCGCGGCAGCGTGCGCGCCGGGCTGAATCGAGCCAACGGCTCGCGCGGCGGCTGGGGCGGATGATCGACGAGGCGCCCGCGCTACCGTTGCTGGTGCGCAGCGATGGACGGATCAAAGGCCCGGTGCGGCTCGCCGGATGGCTCGGGCTGGAGGCGATGCCCGGGTTCCTCAGCGAACTCGACGGCGGCGATCGCGGCTTGCCCGAAGTGCAGCTTGCCGAACTAACTGAACTGGTCCGCCGCACCCAAAAGACCGCCGCGCCGTTCAAGCTGGTGGTCACCCCACGCGGATCGACGCGTAACTTGTCATTGCGCGGCCACCTTGCGGATCCGCAGGTCTCGCCCGGCGGCGCGGCGCTGGTTTGGGTTTTCGACTTTTCCGATAGTGAAGCGGAGCTGCGCCGCCTGCGCGCTGATGCGGCGCAGGCCCAGGCGCGCTTTGCCGGGCTTTCGGGGCTGATCGAGGCAGCGCCGATCCCGATGTGGTTCCGCGGTAACGACCGTCGCTTGCTGCTGGTCAACGCCGCGTATGTCGCAGCGGTCGGCGGGCGCAACGCGGATACCGTGGTCGAGTCGCAGACCGAACTCGTCGAAGTCGCCAACGGCAAAAGTGCCGCTGATTTTGCGTTCGAGGCCCGTCGTCGCAAGGAGCCGGTCGAGCGGGTGGTCGCCGCGACCGTGGTCACCCCCAAGGGCAACCAGCGCCGTTCGCTGCGGGTTACCGACCTCGCCCTGGGCGCGGATGGGATTGCTGGCTACGCAGTCGATATCGAAGACCTTGAGGATCAGGCGCGCGCCTTTGCGGCGTTCCGCGGGGCGCAGCGCGACATGCTCGATACGCTGTCCGCGGGGATCGCCCAGTTCGACACGCAAGGCCGTCTGACATTTGCCAACCAGCCGTTCATGCGGGTTTTTGCGCTAGACCCGAGCTGGGTTCAGGACGGCCCGAACTTCGAGCGGTTGCTCGACCGGATGCGCGATGCCTCAAAAGTTCCCGAGGTTCGCGATTTTGCCGAATGGCGCGTCGAGCGGCGCGGCTGGTTTACCGCCGGTGCGGCACAGGAAGAGGCCTGGCTACTGCCTGATGGCACCCACTTGCGGATCGTTGCTCAGCCGCTGCCCGACGGTGGGCTGCTACTGATCGCCGAGGACCGCACCGAACAGCTCCGCCTTGCAGCGACGCGCGACACCCTGCTGCGCACTCGCACCGCAACGTTCGACAAGCTGTTCGAAAGTCTCGCAGTGTTTGCCCCAGACGGGCGGCTGCAAATCTGGAACCGGCGGTTCGCCTCCGATTGGGGGCTCGACGACGCCTTCCTTGATCAGCACCCCAAGGCCGATGAATTGCTCAAGCGGATCGGTGCGCGGCTGCGGCGCCCGGCGCAAGCGCAGAGCGTCGGCAGCGTGATCCGCGCCGCTACGCTCGAACGGCGCGAAAGCGGCGGGCGGGTGGCGCTAGCCGACGGGCGTTTCCTGGAATTCGCCGGAGTGCCACTGCCTGATGGCAACGGCATGCTCACCGTGCTCGATATCACCGCCACCCAGAAGGCCGAGGCCGCGCTCAAGGAACGCAACGCCGCGTTGGTCGAGGCGGATGCAGTCAAGACCCGCTTCATCGGCAATATGGCCTACGAATTTCGCACGCCGCTGACCTCGATCGGCGGCTTTGCCGAGATGCTCGAGGCCGGGATCGGTGGTGATCTGAGCGGTCAGGGGCGCGAATACGTCGGCGCGATCCTGACTGCGGTGGCCAGATTGGGCGACCAGATCGAGAACGTGCTCGATTTGGCCCAGAGCGAGGCCGGAACCCTGCCGTTCCAGCGCGAACCGCTCGAGTTGCGGGCACTGGCGAAGGGCATCCTTGCGCAGCGCAAGGTCAAGGCGGAAGTCGGCAAGGTCACGCTCGATTTGCGCGGGGCCGATGCGACGGTGCCCGTCGAAGGCGATCCGCGGCGGTTGCAGCGCGCGCTGACCCAGTTGATCGACAACGCCATTGCTGCCGTCCCCCAAGGCGGGCGCGTGCTGATTGAAGTCGGCCGCGTGCGCAAAGGCGGGGCGCGGGTGGTGGTTTCGGACAATGGCCCTGGAATGAGCCAGGCCGTCCTCGCCCGCGCGCTAGAAGGACTCCGGTTTTCGCCCGACGGACGCACCGTCGAGCGACGCCAGGGACTGGGCTTGCCGCTCGCCCGGCAACTGGTCGAAGGCCACGGCGGCACGCTCGAACTGCTGTCCGAGGAAGGCCACGGCACGTCGGCGATCGTGACTTTGCCGTGAGTATTGACGTGAATTCCTGGCGCGACATGGTCCCCCTCCCGCCTGCGGGAAGGGGGAGGCGGCGTGGTGCTGCTTGAATTGCCCGACCTCCCCGCGATGGCGCGGTTCGGCGCGACCATCGCCGATCGCCTGCGCCCGGGCGATGTGGTTGCGCTGAGCGGCGATCTGGGTGCGGGCAAGACCACACTGGCGCGTACGATCCTGGCGGCTTTGGGCCATTTCGGTGAAGTGCCGAGCCCGACCTTTGCTATTCTCGAACCGTATCCTGCGCCACCGCTGCGGCTGCCAGTGGTCCATGCCGACTTCTATCGCCTCACCGATCCGTCCGAACTGGCCGAACTCGGCCTAGATGAGTGGCGCGAGGAGGGTGTGCTGCTCGCCGAGTGGCCGGATCATGTCGGTGGTTTCGCGCATGAGCCGGGCTGCCTCGGCATCGCGCTGGAAATCGTTGGCAACGGCCGCGCCGCCATTGTGCAGCCGGGGCGCGATTGGCTAGAGCGCGGGACATGGACCTGAGCACCCGCGACGCCATTCCCGTCGATGCCGAGACCTTCCTTGCCGGCGCAGGGTGGGGTGGGGCGGCTATAATCCCGCTCGATGGCGACGCCTCGTTCCGGCGCTATTTCCGGATCAACGGCCCCGCGGGCAGCGCGATGCTGATGGATGCGCCGCCGCCGCACGAGGATCCGCTGCCCTATCTGCGCGCGGCCAAGTGGCTCGATGCCAACGGGCTGCGGGCGCCGCGCATTCTTGCCGAAGATGCTGCACGCGGGCTGGTCCTGATCGAAGATTTCGGCGACATCCGGATGCGCGAATATCTCGATGCGTGGCCTGCCGACGAGACGGAGATTTACCGCCACGCGGTCGATGCGCTGGTCCAACTGCACAAGCTACCGCCTGGGCCGTTCACCACCTATGGCTTTGCCGAATACCAGCGCGAAACGCGGCTGCTGGTCGAGTGGTGGTGCGCGGCGCAAGGTCTGAGCGTCGATGGAGCGGGCTGGGACGCCGCGTGGCAGGCCGTCCTTGCCCCGCTGCTCACCCGCCAGCGCCCCGGGGTCAGTGTGCTGCGCGATTACCATGCCGAGAATATCATGCTGCTCGGCGGGCTTGAGCATCAAGGTCTGCTCGATTTCCAGGACGCATTGGTCGGCCACCGCGCCTACGACCTTGTTTCGCTGCTCCAAGACGCGCGGCGCGATGTGTCGCCGGAAATCGAGACCGCGATGATTGCGCACTACCTCGCCCAAGCCGGCGACCAGCCCGATTTCCGCGCCGACTACGCCCGGTTGGGGGCGCAGCGTAACGCCAAGATCGTCGGCATCTTTGTCCGCCTGTGGCAGCGCGATGGCAAGCCGCGCTACCTCGAAATGATCCCGCGCGTATGGGCTCAGCTCGAACGCGATCTGGCGCATCCCGCGCTGGCCCCGGTTGCGCAGTGGTTTGCAGCCAACGTGCCCGACGAATTGCGGGCAAGCGGCGGGGGGAGTTACGCGGCATGAGCAAAAAACTCGCCAGCGATGTTGCGATGGTGCTCGCTGCGGGGCTGGGAACGCGGATGCGGCCGCTTACGCTCGAGCGGCCAAAGCCGCTGGTCGAAGTCGCGGGGCGGACTATGGTTGATCATTGTCTCGACAAGCTGGCCGACGCGGGGGTCGCCCGCGCCGTGGTCAACGTCCACCATTTTCCCGGGATGGTGAAGGATCACTTGCGCGCGCGGACGGCACCGGCGGTCATCATTTCGGACGAAAGTCGGCAATTGCTCGAAACCGGCGGGGGGATGGTCAACGCCCTCCCGCTGCTCGCCGCCGATCCGTTTTTCTGCATCAATTCCGACAACTTGTGGGTCGATGGTCCGCAAGATGTTTTCCGCCAACTCAGCGCGGCGTGGAATCCCGACCGGATGGATGCGCTGCTGCTGCTGGTGCCGCACACACGCGCTGCCAACCACAAGGGCAAGGGCGATTTCCACATGGATGGCGCCGGGCGGATCACCTTGCGCCGCTCGGGTCGGATCGCGCCGTTCATCTATTCGGGGATCCAGTTGGTCTCGCAACGCCTGCTGCGCGATGCGCCGCAGGGACCGTTCGGGACTATGCTGCTGTGGAAGCGGGCGATGGCGGAGAGGCGGCTCTATGGGGTCTCGCACCTCGGACTATGGTACGAAGTCGGCTCGCCCGAATCGATCGCGCCGACCGAGGAAGCTTTGCTCCATGGTTGATTGCCGCTTTGGCGCTGTGAGTGCCTGACCCGCAAATCTGGTCGATCGCCGCGCATCGCGGGTTCGCAGATGCGCTCGTCGCCGGGCTTATCCCGCGCTATGCCGAGCCGCGCTTCGGATTGGCGCGTCTCACGCTGTTGCTTCCCAGTCGGCGCACCGTTCGCACCCTGACCGAAGCATTCGTGCGGGCGAGCGGAACCGGACTGCTGTTGCCGCGGATGGCGGTGATCGGTGATCTAGACCTGGATGAAGCTTTAGGTTTTTTGCTCGATCCCTTCGGCGCGGGGGTTGATATTCCGCCTGCCAACGACCCGACCACACGCTGGCTGCGGCTCGCAGAAATGCTGCGCGACGAGCCTGATTATGCCGCGGCCTCGACACCCGCATTGCTGCGCCTGGCGCGCAACATTGCGCGCAGCATGGATCGGTTGGCGGTGGAGGGGATTCCTTCAGGAGACTTGCTATCGGACCGGGTGCGCGATCTGTTTCCCGACCTCGCCGGGCACTGGCAGGACAACACTCGACTGTTCGCCACGCTCCAGCGCAAATGGCAGGCGGAGCTGGAAGAGCGCAGCGAGATCGATCCGCCCGAGCGCCGCAACCGCCTGCTCGATCATGCCGCACGACGCTGGCGTGAGAACCCGCCGCAGCAACCGGTGCTCGCCGCCGGAGTAACGAGCGCCTCGCCCGCGGTGGCGCGGTTGCTGCGGGTAGTGGCGGGGTTGCCCAAAGGAGGTGTGGTACTTCCCGATCTCGATCTCGCGCTCGATGCCGAGGTGTGGGAAGCTTTGGGGGTTGCAGGTGCGCCCGAGACTTTGGGCGATCCGCCGTTCGCGCGCGACGATGCGGTGACTCATCCGCAATACCACCTCAAGCTGCTGCTCAACCGGATGGGGGTGCAGCGCGGCGAGGTGAAGCCGTGGCACCGTTCGGGCACGAGCGCCGCGCCGCCCGAACGCAGCCGCGCGATCTCCAGCCTTTTCCTGCCGCCCGAGGCGAGCGCAGCGTGGATCGACCTGCTGCCCGAACGGCGCCGCCTCGCGGGCGTGCGGCTGATGGATTGCGCCGATCCGCAGGAAGAGGCGCAGGCGATCGCGCTGCTGGTGCGCCACGCGCTCGAAACCCCTGAAAAGCGCATCGCGGTTGTTACGCCCGATCGTAACCTGGCCGCACGTGTCGCGGCGCATCTGGGGCGGTGGAACATTGCCGCCGACGACAGCGCGGGGCGGCCGCTGTCGCAGACCCCTGCGGGGCGGCTGTTTTTGACACTGGCCGATTGCCTGGGCGAGCGGCTCGCGCCGGTGCCGCTGCTCGCCGCACTGGGTCATCCGCTGGTGTTCGCGGGCGCCGCCCGCGCGGGGTGGCTCGAGCAGGTCCTCGCGCTCGACCTCGCGCTGCGCGGCCCGCGCCCGGCGCCGGGGCTCGCGGGAATCGCCCGAGCCATCGCCGCGGCGCGCAAGCCCGATCCGGGGCTGGCGAAGTGGTGGCCTGACGCGGCAGTGCTCCTCGCGCCGCTCGATGCGCCGGGCGACGCGCAGCCGCTGGCCGGGCTGATCGATACGCTGGCCGTGACCGGCGAGGCGTTGGCCGATGTCGCCTTGTGGGCGCAAGCCGATGGCCGCGCACTGGGCGCGTTTGTCGAGGATTTGCGCGAGGCGGCGCTTGCCGCCAACACCCTGATCGATCCGCGCGATGCGAGCGCGGTGCTGCGCGAGGCGATGGGCGAAGTAGCGGTCCGCCCGCCGTGGGGTGGGCATCCTCGGGTCGCGATCTATGGCCTACTCGAAGCGCGGATGAGCCGCGCCGATCTGGTCATCTGTGGCGGGCTGGTCGAGGGAACCTGGCCCGCCAATCCGGCACCCGACCCGCTGCTCGCACCGCCGCTGCTGCGCGCGCTGGGGGTGCCGGGGGCGGATTTCCGGATAGGCCTGTCGGCGCACGATCTGGCTGCCGCGCTGGGTGCGCCCGAGGTGGTGCTGAGCCATTCGGCACGCGATGCGGCGGGGCCGACGATCCCCTCGCGGTTTCTGCTGCGGATCAGGGCGATGCTGGGGCCGACTTTGCTCAAGTCTTCGCGCGAGGATGCGGCGGTGCGGCTGGCACGGACGATCGACCGGGGCGAGGCCGTGGCGCCCTATCCCCGCCCGCGGCCAAGCCCCAGTGCCCAGCAACGCCGCGTCTCGATCTCCGCCACCGCACTCGACCGGCTGCGTGGCGATCCATACCAGTTCTACGCCTCCTCCATCCTCGGCCTGCAATCGCTCGACGCGCTCGACGCCGAGCCGAGCGCGGCGTGGAAGGGCACCGCGGTCCACACGATCCTCGAACAATGGCACGAGGCGGGCGGCGATCTCGGCGAGCTGGGCACGCGGATGCTCAGCGAAATGAGCGCGCACCCGTTCACCAAGGCGACCTGGCAGCCACGCTTGGTCCGCGCGCTCGAATGGGTAGCGAGCGAGACCGCGCGGCTGGCGGGTGAGGGACGCAAGCCGGTGTTGTGGGAAAAGACCGGTTCGATCGAGGTCGATGGGATCAAGATCCACGGCAAGGCCGACCGGATCGATGCGCTAGGCGATGATCGCCTGGCAATCATCGACTACAAGACCGGCGCGCCGCCGACCAATGCCCAAGTCGAACGTGGCTTCAATCTCCAGCTCGGCGTGCTCGGGCTGATCGCGGCGCGCGGCGGGTTCGAGGGGGTGGCGGGCACCCCTGAACGCTTCGAATACTGGTCTCTGAGCCGCAGTAAAGACAGCGACACCGGCTTTGGCTACTCCGCCGAGCCGATCAAGGAAGGGCGAAAGCTCACGGGATTGCCGCGCGACGAGTTTCTTGCGCAGACCGAGGCGTTCCTGCGCGAGGCGCTGGCCGCGTGGGTCCTGGGAAGTGAACCGTTCACCGCCCGGCTCAACCCCGATCTGCCCAGCTATGGCGACTACGACCAGCTGATGCGGCTCGACGAGTGGCAGGCGCGCGGCGATCTGGAGGAGGGGGCGTGAGCGACGACGACAAGCCGCTCGTCTTCCCGCTGTTCGGCGACCAGCGGGCGGCCGTGGAACCTGCCGATACCGTGTGGCTCGGGGCCTCGGCGGGGACGGGTAAGACCCAGGTGCTCAGCGCGCGGGTGCTGCGTCTGTTGCTTCAGCCGCACGTCAGACCCGAACAGATCCTGTGCCTGACATTCACCAAGGCCGGCGCGGCGGAGATGGCGACGCGGGTCAACGAGGTGCTGGCGAGCTGGGTGCGGCTGGATCCCACCAAGCTTGGTATCCAGCTTGAGCATATCGGCGCGGATACCGGGCCGGATACCCGCGATCGCGCGCGCAGCCGCTTTGCCGCGGTACTCGATTGCCCGGGCGGGGGCTTGCGGATCGGCACGATTCATTCGTTCGCGCAGTGGCTGCTCGCGGCGTTCCCGCTCGAGGCGGGGATGCTGCCGGGCACCCGCGCGATGGAAGACCGCGACAAGGACCTGCTGGTCCGCCAGGTGCTCGCCGAGATTTTGGTAAAGGCCGAGGAGACGGGCGACCGCGCGCTGCTCGATGCGTTGGCGGAATTGAGCCTGCGGCTGACCTCGGATCAAGTCGAGGGCTGGCTGCTGCGCTGCGCCAGCGCGCGCGAGATGTGGCACGGCACGGGCGCGTGGCAGCCACCGCTCGCCCCCCGGATTGGGCGGGTACTGGGGCTGGGCGACGATCCGCAACGCACGCTGCTCGATCTGTGCGGCGATGGCCGGTTCGATTGCGCGGCGTTGCGCAAATGCGTGACGGCGCAGTCGGCTTGGGGGACCAAGACCGGGCTGGCCACCGCCGACATCGTGGTGGGCTGGCTGGTCGCCTCGCCGCAAGTGCGGCTCGAACGGCTTGATGAGCTCAACAAGGCATTGTTCACCGGCGAGGGCAATCCGCGCTCGGTGGCGGCGATGCTCAAGATCGATCCCGACTATGCCGACGATATCGAGCGCGTCCGCGCCAGCATCGACCGCGCGTCCGAACTGTGCGGGCTGATTGCGTTGGCCGATTACATGGAGCCCGCACTATTGCTCGGCCGCACCTTTGCGCTGGCTTGGGAGGAAGCCAAGCAGCGCGAGGGGTTTATCGATTTCGACGACCAGATCCGCGAGGCAGCCAAACTCCTCC
>JANMQW010000154.1:0-7786 GCA_031370725.1 Novosphingobium sp. | reverse complement strand
ACGTCTTTTCACGGTTTTGGACTCGGCTTGCGTTCGGTCCATTATCCCGATTTCCTCGAGCGCCAGATCCCGGTCGATTTCGTCGAGGTGATCTCGGAAAATTTCATGATCGACGGCGGCCGCCCGCTCGATATTCTGGATCGCATCCGCCAGCGCTATCCGGTGGCGCTGCACGGCGTGTCGATGTCGATTGGTTCGGCCGACGGCCTCGATCTTGAACACCTCGGGCGGCTCAAGCGGCTGGTCGATCGCATCGAACCGCTGTTCGTTTCCGACCACTTGTGCTGGACCCGGATCGAGGGCTTCAATTCTCACGACCTGCTGCCCTTGCCTTATACCGCTGAAGCACTGGATGTCGTCTGCGCCAACGTCGCGCAGGCGCAGGACGCACTTGGGCGGACGATGCTGATCGAGAACCCGTCGAGCTACCTCGCCTTTGCCGACGCCGACATGACCGAGTGGGAGTTTCTCGCCGAACTGTGCGGGCGCACCGGGTGCGAGCTGCTGCTCGACGTCAACAATATCTTCGTCAGCGCCACCAACCACGGCTTCGACGCACTCGAATATCTGGGAGGCATTCCGGCAGATAGAGTGCGCCAGATCCATCTCGCGGGGCACAGCCAGGGCAAGGCGCTGTTGATCGACACCCACGATACGCCCGTGCCGACTTCGGTCTGGTCGCTATATGCCGCGGCGCTGGCTCGGATCGGACCAGTTGCGACGATGATCGAACGCGACGACGCGATCCCGCCGCTGGCCGACTTGCTTGCCGAACTCGACATGGCGCGGGCAATCGACGCTGCGCGCGAATGTCTCGCCGCGTGAGCCTGCTCGCCCTCCAGCGCGATTTCCGCGGCCACCTGACCGATGCTTCATCGAACGGTTCGGGATGGACGGATGCCTGCATGGCGCCGGGTCTTGCCGTCTACCACAACGCCTACCGAGTACAATTGAGCGACTGTCTGGCTGAAACCTTTGCGCGCACGAACGCGTGGCTCGGAGGCGAGGCGTTCGTCGCCGCGGCGCGCACGCATATCGAAACCTGGCCGCCCACCGGATGGACGCTGGGCGATTATGGCGCACGGTTCGCGGACACGCTTGCCGAGCTGTATCCCGACGATCCCGAAGTTGCCGAACTCGCACGCCTCGAGTGGCTGCTTTCGCGCGCGTTCGAAGGTGCCGACGCTTCGTCGCTATCCGTCGAGGCCATGGCCGAAGTCGATTGGGATAACGCCCTCGTGGCTTTTGTCTCATCGCTGCGAACGGTGATGGTGCGTACCAATGCCGCTGCGATTTGTTCGGCGCTGGCGCAGGATGTGCTCCCGCCCGCCGCAGCCTTGCTGCCCGAGCCGGGAACCCTGCTGATCTGGCGCCAGGATTTCACCCCGTGCTTTCGCACCGTCGAAAAGATCCAGCATGATGCTATCGCATTGCTCTCGGCGGGTGCCAGTTTCGCGGCGCTGTGCGAGATGCTGGTCGCCGCCAGAGGCGAAAGCGACGGGATTGCGCTAGCCGGGGCGATGCTCGGCCAGTGGTTTCAGGATGGGCTGATCTCAGCCATTGGCGCAAGTTAACTGGCTTCAGCGCATCGCCTCTCCATGGCGGCTGGCAAACAGCTTCGGCAAATACTATCTACCGGCAGTGCGAGACCGAACATAGCGGACCCCGACGCAAACTGCGTCTATTTGGCCTTCTTGGCTTTTGGGACGACACTTAAATGAGCGTGGCATTCCGTCGCGAGAGTGACGAAGAACACCTGGAACCGAAATTCGAGGTTCCAATCCCGGCTGGCCCGAACTTGGTGACGGCACGGGGCCTGGCGTTGATCGTCGAACGCATCGCGCACCTCGAAGCGCAGCTTGAGGGCAGCGACGATCCAGCGGTTCGCACTGCGATCCAGCGCGACCTTCGGTACTGGACCACGCGACAGGTGACGGCTGAAGTAGTGCCTGTTCCCCGCGGCGCCAAAGTTGAACTTGGCACCGAGATCGGCATTTTGCTGAACGGCAGGCCCAAAGCCTTTCAGATTGTCGGAGACGATGAGGCGGCTCCTGCTGCGGGCCTGATCTCATTCAACGCCCCGTTGAGCCGTGCCATGTTGGGAGCTGAGGTCGGCGAAGTCATACCGTTCGGGGGCGTAAGCGACGCGATCGAGATTCTTGAGATCAAGGTTACCCAGCTTTGATCTTCACCTTTAACCAACGTCAATGACGAGCAATATGACCCGCCGCGACTACGATGCCAGGTGGGAACCTACTGCTTCCTGATCGCCGTCACTTGTCCGCCGCTCCCGGTCACGGTCACATCGAAATCGACCTTGTCGCCAACGGCTATGCCCGCCAGCAAATCAGGCTTGGCGGAAAAGCCCATCTTCATCGGGGGCCAGCCGACCCCGGGGATAGCGCCGTGATCGAGGGTGATCGTGCCCGCCGCAGCATCGATTGCGGTTACCGTGCCCGTGGCTTTGCCCGATTTGCCAGCAACGGGCACCGCCGCCCTGGATGCTTCAGCCTTGGGTGCCCCGGTCTTTTGCTCGCAGCCCGACAGGCTAATCGATACGGCAACCAGTACAGCCATTGTAAGCGTCTTCGTCATAGCGTTTCTCCCTGGGGTTGCACGGGGGTGCGCGGACGGCGCAAGAGCAAAAAAGCGGCCGGGATGACCAGCATCGACAGCAGCGGCGCGGTTATCATGCCGCCGATCATCGGCGCGGCAATCCGGCTCATCACTTCCGAGCCAGTGCCGGTGCCGATGAGGATCGGGAACAGCCCGGCGAGGATTACCGCCACGGTCATCGCCTTTGGCCGTACCCGTAGCAGCGCGCCTGCCCGAACCGCGGATGCGACATCATCATGCTCCGCCAAAGCCGATTTGAGATAAATGAGCATCACCACGCCGAACTCCGCCGACACTCCTGCCAGCGCGATGAACCCGACGCCGGTGGCGACCGACTGCTCGTAGCCGAGCAGGTACAGCAACCACACCCCGCCGGTCAGCGCGAAGGGCAGCGTCACCATGATCAGCCCGGCTTCGTCCCAGCGCCGGAACGTTGCGTAAAGCAACGCAAAGATGATCAGCAACGTTGCTGGCACGACGATCTTCAGGCGCTGGGTGGCGCGTTCGAGAAATTCGAACTGGCCGGTATAGGCCACGCTGATCCCGGGCGGCAGCTTCACTTTGGCAGCCACCGCGCGCTGCAGATCGCCGACGATCGCGGTCAGCGCGCGGCCCCGCCCATCGATGTAAACCCAAGTAGCCGGGCGCCCGTTCTCGCTGCGCAGCATCGGCGGGCCGTTGATGATGCGAACGTCAGCAACCGTCCCCAGCGTGATCTGCTGCCGAGAGGGCGTGAGCACCGGCAGGTTGACGAGGTCGTCGAGGCTGTCGCGGATTTCGCGGGGGTAGCGCACGCTGATCGGATAGCGGGCGAGGCCTTCTACGGTTTGCCCGACCGCCTCGCCGCCGATCGCACCGGAAACCACCGCCTGAACATCGGCAACGTTGAGGCCATAGCGCGCGGCGGCAACGCGGTTGATGCTGACATCGATGTAGCGTCCGCCCGAGAGTCGTTCGGCGAGCGCCGAACCGATTCCCGGCACAGTCTTTGCCACCGCCTCGATCTCGCGCGCGGTGCGGTCGATCTCATCGAGGTTCGCGCCCGAAACCTTGATCCCGATCGGACTCTTGATCCCGGTTGCCAGCATGTCGATGCGGTTGCGGATCGGAGGAATCCAGAAGTTGGCAAGACCGGGGGCTTTGACCGTGCGATCGAGTTCATCGATCAGCTTGTCCTGCGTCATGCCGCTGCGCCATTCGCTTTTCGGCTTGAAGCGGATGGTGGTCTCGAACATCTCGAGCGGGGCGGGATCGGTCGCAGTGTCGGCCCGCCCGGCCTTGCCGAACACGCTGGCGACCTCGGGCACGGTCTTGATCAGGCGATCGGTTTGCTGGAGCAGCATCGCCGCCTTCGCGGTCGATATGCCGGGCAGCGCCGAGGGCATGTAGAGCAGGTCGCCCTCGTTCATCTGCGGCATGAATTCGCCGCCGGTCTGGCTGATCGGCCAGAGGCTGGAGGCGAACACCAGTCCGGCGATGACCAAGGCCTGTTTGGGCCTTGCCAAGACCCAGTCGAGCGCGGGCCGATAGACGCGAGTGAGCCCGCGGTTGATCGGGTTGGTATCTTCGGCAGGGATCTTGCCCCGGATCAGCCAGCCCATCAGCACCGGAATAAGCGTGATCGAAAGCAGCGCTGCACCCGCCATCGCGTAAGTCTTGGTGAACGCTAGTGGCGCGAACAGCCTGCCCTCCTGGCCCTGGAGCGAAAAGATAGGAATGAATGAGAAGGTAATGATCAGCAGGCTGAGGAACAGCGCTGGACCGACTTCGGCTGCCGCATCGGTGATAACGCCCCACCGTTCCAATCCTTCCAGATCCTTGCCGGGGTTGTCGCGCGCCCAGTGTTCAAGGTGCTTATGCGCGTTCTCGATCATCACCACCGCGGCATCGACCATCGCCCCGATGGCAATCGCGATCCCGCCGAGCGACAGGATATTGGCGTTTAGGCCTTGGATCCGCATCACGATGAAGGCGATCAGAATACCGAGCGGCAGCGTGAGGATCGCGACCAGCGCCGATCGCGCGTGCCACAGGAACAGCCCGCAGACGAGCGCGACGATGATGAATTCCTCGACCAGCTTGCCCGTCAGATTCTCTATCGCGCGATCGATTAGCCCTGAGCGGTCGTACGTGGTGACGATTTCCACCCCGTGCGGGAGGCCCGCCTTGAGTTCGGCCAGCTTGGTTCGAACCCCCTCGATCACCTCGCGGGCGTTCTTGCCCTGGCGCATAACGATCACCCCGCCCGCCACTTCGCCCTCGCCGTTCAATTCAGCGATGCCGCGGCGCATTTCGGGGCCGACCTGGACCGACGCAACATCGCCCAGCAACACCGGGATCCCGCCGAGGGTGGTGCGGATCGGGACTGCACGGAAATCGTCGAGAGTCTTGAGATAGCCGGTCGCGCGGACGATGTATTCGGCCTCGGCCAGCTCGACGACCCCGCCGCCGGTTTCCTGGTTGGCACGCTTGAGCGCCTCGCCGACGTCGCTGGCGGTCACACCATAGCCCGCCAGCTTCTGCGGATCGACCACCACCTGGTATTGCCTGACCATGCCGCCGATGCTGGCAACCTCGGCAACCCCGGGGACGGCCTTGAGTTCATAACGCAGAAACCAGTCCTGGATGCTGCGCAACTGGGCCAGATCGTGCTGCCCGCTGCGGTCGACAAGCGCATATTCGTATATCCAGCCGACCCCGGTCGCATCGGGGCCAAGCGAAGCCGTTGCGCCTGTGGGCATGCGGCCCTGAACCTGGCTGAGATATTCGAGGACCCGGCTGCGCGCCCAGTAGAGGTCGGTGCCATCCTCGAACAGAACATAGACAAAGCTGTCGCCGACAAACGAATACCCCCGCACAACCCGCGCGCCGGGGACCGAGAGCATCGTCGAGGTGATAGGGTAGGTGACCTGGTTTTCGACGATCTGCGGGGCCTGGCCGGGATAAGTGGTGCGGATGATGACCTGCACGTCGGACAGATCGGGCAGCGCATCGACCGGCGTCGTCCGTACTGCGGCAACTCCGATCGCGGTCAGGACGAGCGCGGCCACCACGACCAGCCCGCGTGCCTTGACCGAAGCGCGGATGATCCATTCGATCATCGGTTTGGCCCCAGCGATCGCGCCGCGATGCCGGTGAGACTGGCTTCGGAATCGAGCAGGAACTGGCCCGAGGCGACGACCTTCTCGCCTGCCGCCAGACCCGCCAGGATTTCGGTCTGACCTCCGCCTTCGCGCCCGGTGCGGACTTCGGCCGGGCGATAGCGCCCCTTGCCGGTTGCGAGCATGACGATGGTTCGGCTGCCAGTGCGGATCACCGCTTCGCTGGGGACCAGCAGCGCCGCGCCGCCATAGCCGCCCAGCGCCACAGCTGCGAACATCCCCGGGCGCAATCGCCTGCCCCGGTTGGCGAGCGCAATGCGAACCGTCAGCGTGCGGCTATCGGCCTGCGCTGTCGGCAGGATAGCAATGATCTGCCCGCCAAAGGTCTCGCCGGGAAAGGCGGTCAAAGTCGCGGTTGCGCTTTGGTCGATGCGGACCCGTCCGGCTTGCGCTTCGGGCAGGGCAGCATTGAGCCAGACCGTGTCGATCCCGGTGACTTGCGCGAGGGTCTGCCCCTGCGCCAGCGTCATGCCGGTGCGCGCATCGAGCGTCTGGATCACCCCGGCGATAGGCGACGTAATCGTTACCGTGCCGTTGGTACGCCCGGAACGCTCGACGCTGGAGATCAGCGCGTCGGACATGCCGAGCAACTTGAGCCGTTGGCGCGCGGCGCTAGTCAGCGCGGGTCTGCCCAGCCGCTTCACCGCGAGAAATTCCGTCTGTGCACCGCCCCACTCGGGTAGCTGGACGTCGGCAAGCGGCGCGCCAGCCGCAATGATATCGCCGGGCGCGCGGGCATAGACACGCGTAACGAAGCCGCCCGAACGTGCCTGGACCACCGCCACATCGCGCTGGTTGAAGTCGATGCTGCCGGTCGTGATGATGGTCGCGGCAAGCGTGCCGAGCTGCGCAGTGGCAACCCTGATCCCCAGATTTTGCGTCGCTGCGGGATCGATCTTTACGCCCGGCGACGCCCCGGCAGCGCTGCCCTCTTCGGCATATTTGGGTACGGTTGCCATGCCCATAGACGAAAGCGCGGCGGGGTCTTGGTAATGCTCCTGTGGTACCATCGGATCATAATAATACAGGATCTTGCGCCCGTTGCTCGCCGGGGTCGCCGCTTCGTCCGAGCCTGGACGTCCGAGCCAATAGCCCGCACCCCCGGCAATCAACACCGCCGCGATGATACTCGCGCGCCAGCGCGCAGCTGTAGTGGCCTCGATCGTCATGGCCGCCCCTCTCCATAGGTGTAGTTGATCCGCACCGCCTCGCGCGCGACCTCTGCCTCGCGCGCCAGGGCATCGACTTCGGCCTCCGCCAGCGCGAGCGAGCTCAACAACGCCGATCCGAGATCGAGCTTGCCTGCGGCATAACTTGCCTGGTCGAGTTCGGCCCGGTGCTTGGCGAGCGGCACCAGCGTCGTGCGGGCATTTTGCAAACGCTGATGGTGCATCGCGTGATCGGCCAGATCGGCCGTGAGCGCTGCGGTTGCCTCGCGCTCGGCAGCAAGGCGTTCGAACCGGGTCTGCTGGGCCTCGCTGTCGCGCGCCGCGATTTTGGGGTCCTGTCGCCGCTTGGAGAAGAACGGCAGATCGATGCTGACCCCGACCGATACCAGATCACCGAATGCAGGCTCGCGCCGACCGTAAGACGCGCTGACTGTCCAGTCGGGACGCTTGTCGGCGCGGGCAACGCGGACTTCGGCTTCGGCGGCGCGCGTCCGGGCGTCGATCACGCCCAGGCGCGGCAGCGTGTCGACGCTTGCGCTCAGCCGGGCCGCGTCGATCTGAGGCGAAGGCGGCGGGCCGGCCACTTCGACCAGCGGATCGCCGGTATAGCGCACCAACCGTGCGCGCGCCTTGGCAACCTCGGCCGCCAACTCACTCCGCCGGTCGGCAACCGCGGCGCGCAACTGGTCGGGTTCGAGCGCCTGGCTCGGGCGCGCCGAACCCGATGCCAGCCTCGCCGTGACCGTCGCCTGGAGATCGCCGAGGCTGGTGTCGAGATGGTGCAGCTGGGTTAGCCGTTTTTCGGCGTAATAGAGATCGACCCACGCCAGTGCCGTCTCA
>JANMQW010000169.1:0-5415 GCA_031370725.1 Novosphingobium sp. | reverse complement strand
CAACACGATCGGCGGCGCGGTCAAATACGTGACCAAGCGTCTGCCAAACCGCGCGACCGTGTCGGCCCGCGCAACTTACGGCGAATACAACCAGGCCGACGGCGTGCTTAGCGCCAGCGCGCCAATCGGCGATGGCACGCTGCGCTTCGGCGGCGCGGTCGCGCGGCTGACCCGCGACGGCTTCGGCAAGAATCTGACCACCGGGTTCGACAACTACGACAAGAACGTGCTCGCCGGGCGCGCCTCGGTCGAAGTTCACGCCGACGACTTCTTCGCGCGCCTCTCGGGCGATTACACCCACGACAAGTCGCACGCCCGCGGTGGCCACCGCCTGATCCCCAGCCAACTCACCGGCGCGCCGGTACTCAAAGACGTCTACGACACCCGTGGCGGGCTCAACGATCCCAGGCAGGACGTGAAGTCCTACGGCACTTCGCTGTTCATGGAGGCGCATCCCGACGAGACGCTGACGTTCCGCTCGATCAGCGCCTATCGCCACGACAAGAGCAGCACCCCGATCGACTTCGACGCGCTGCCCTCGGTCGATGTCGATGTCCCGGGCCGCTATATCAACAGCCAGTTCAGCCAGGAGCTCCAGGTGCTGATCGATGCCGGCCCGCTCCAGGGGCTGATCGGCGGCTATTACCTCGATGCCAAGGCGGCGACCCCGTTCGAGGTCCGCCTGTTCACCACCGCGGCGACCCTGCCCGGCCTGACCGCGCTGACCAACGCGATCGCCAAGACCAACACCCTCGCCGGGTTCGCCGATTTCACCTACGACTTCACCGAGCAGTTCGCGGTCTCGGTCGGCGGGCGCTATACCTGGGACGAGCGTCAGGCTTCGATCCTGCGCCAGAACTACCTGTTCGGCCCCTCGCCGTTGTTCGGCGGCAAGGGCGTCGCACTCGGCGGGCCTTCGACCAACTTCTCCGGCAAACGCACTTTCACCAAGTTCACCCCGCGCGCCTCGGTCAGCTTTAAGCCAACCCCCGATCATAACATCTACGCAAGCTATTCGCAGGGCTTCAAGGGTGGCGGGTTCGATCCGCGCGGCGTGGGCACCAACTCGCCCGATCTCGATGGCAACGGGGTCATAAACCAGCTCGACGTCGCCCGCTTCCTCAGCTTTGCCCCCGAAAAGGTCGACAGCTACGAAGTCGGGTACAAGGGATCGCTACTCGACCACCGCATCAACGTGGCACTGGCGGGATTTTATGCCGATTATACCAATGTCCAGATCCCCGGCTCGGTGGCGTGCGTATCTGGCGGTGTGCCGACCTTCTGCGGGGTCACCTCGAACGCCGGCAAGGCGCGTTTCAAAGGGTTCGAGGCCGAACTCAGCGGTCGCGTCGGTAACGATATGCTGACCGGCGGCGACGTTCTGCGCTTCTCCGGGGCGGTCGGGTACATCGATGCCCAATTCCAGAAGTACATCACCAACATCGCCGCCAAACCGACCGACGTCGCCGCCTTCCGCAAGGTCCAGAACACTCCCAAGTGGACGGCCAACCAGTCGTTCACGTATTCGGCGCCGCTTGCCTCGGGCTCGATCGATCTGACCCAATCGCTGTCTTATCGCAGCAAGACCTATCAGTTCGAGGTGCCGAACCCGTTCCTCGATCAGAAAGCCTACGCCTTGCTCGATGCGAGCATCGTCTATCACGGTGAGGGCGACCACTGGTCGCTGGGGGTCTATGGCAAGAACTTGACCGACAAGCATTACAAGACCAGCGGCTACAGCTTCGTGGCCGCCAACGCGACCACCGGGGTGATGACCCGCGCGGTCAACGGCTCGGTGATCCCGGCACTGGGCAAGGAAGGCGTGCTGAGCGCGTTCTACGGCAATCCGCGCCAGGTGTTCGTGACGGGTACGGTCAAATTCTAACAGGTTCGAAGCATCGGGGAGGGGCCGCGCGCGCCTCCCCGCAATCGACCAAGTGCCGACGCTGGCCGACGAACCCGCTGGAAATGCCGGTACGCTGCGGGCAAGAGCAGGGGGATGGTCGATGCAATCCCTGAGGGCGAACTCGCCAACCCGGTGCGCGTACCAGTGCGACTGGTGGTCGGCTCGGCTGCGGCGTTGTGGGCGTGTTATTATCTGCTGACCACCGCGCGCGGTTTTGTCGTCGGGCTCGAATTCCAGGATGAGCTGGCCGGGCGCCGTCTGCTTGTGGCGCTGGCCGGGTTCGTGGTCACGTTGTCGATCTGGCCGCTGCTGCGACAGCTCGACGGACGGCGGCTGGCGATCCGGGTGACCGCGGCGCTGCTTTTGATGTTGCCTGCCTCGCTCCTGATCGCCTCGATCAACGCAGCCGTGTTTGCCGACATGGAGGAGAAGATGGTCTCTAGCATCGGCCAGAAGCAGGGTGTGCGGATCCGCCGCGACGAAGCGGGCAACGTGCTGATCGACGTGCCCGACATGCCCGCCGAGGTTCCGGGGCCGGTTGAAGTCACGCGTCCCGATGGTTCCAGCGTCGTAGTCATGCCTCCAGCGGTTCCGTCAGCCGAAGCGCTGAAGATCGACCACAGCGTCCAGTCCGAGGCCAAGTGGCGCCAGCTCACCGACATCGCGCTGGGGCGCTATTTCCTGCTGCTTGCGTGGGCCGGGCTCTATTTCGCGCTGGGCTATGCCGAACATGCCCGCGCTGCCGAGCGTCGCGAAGGCGAACACCGCCGCGCCGCCAAGGCCGCCGAACTGCGCAGCTTGCGCTATCAGGTCAACCCGCACTTCCTGTTCAACACGCTCAACTCGCTGTCGGCGCTGGTCCTGACGGGGAAGGTCGATTTGGCCGAAAAAATGATCCACACCATCTCCACCTTCTATCGCCGCAGTCTGGCGGGCGACCCCACGGTCGATATCCCGCTCGACGAGGAGATACGCTCGCAGCGGCTTTATCTCGAAATCGAGGGTGTGCGCTTTCCCGATCGGCTGCGGCTCAACTACGATATTCCAAAGGCGCTTGAGCAGGCCTGCGTGCCGGGGATGATCCTTCAGCCGCTGGTCGAAAACTCGGTGAAATACGGGGTCGCTCCGGTCGCTCGCCCGGTGACGATCACCTTGGCGGCGCGCGAAGAACATGGTCGGCTGGTGCTGACCGTCGCTGATGACGGACCCGGCACTCCCGCCGATGCCAGCGGTGCGGGCTGCGGGATCGGTCTTCAAAATGTCCGCGACCGGCTCGCCGCGCGGTTCGGTAGCGACGCCAGCGTTGTTTCGGGGAGCACCGGCAGCGGCTATGCCACGATCATCCGCTTGCCCATGGTCCGCAATGCTTGCTGATCCCGAACCCCGCACCCTGCGCACGCTGATCGCCGACGACGAACCGCTGGCGGTCGAGCGGATGCAGATCATCTGCGCCGGAATCCCCGCGCTGGCGGTGGTCGGCACAGCCAACGATGGCGCCGCGGCGCTGCGCCTGATCGAGGCGTTGACGCCCGATCTGGTGTTGCTCGACATGACCATGCCCGAACTTGACGGACTGGGCGTTGCCCGCCGTCTGGGCGGCAAGCAGGATGCCCCCGCAATCGTCTTCGTCACCGCGCACGACAGTTTCGCGGTCGAGGCGTTCGATCTCGACGCGGTCGATTACGTGCTCAAGCCGGTCACCGCCGAACGGCTTGAGCGTGCGATAGGTCGGGCGCTGGCTCGGCGCGGGGCGGGAAGCCCGCGCGAAGCGAGCGACTGGATCGCCGAGTTCTGGGTTCCGCACCGCTCCGAGCTGCTGCGAATCGCCGCCGCCGACGTTACCCGGATCGATGCAGAGCGCGACTATGTCCGGCTGCATGTCGGGCTTAACGACGGCGGCGGGCGCAGCTACCTGCTGCTCCAGACTATTGCCGGGCTGGAAGCGCGGCTCGATCCGGCCAAGTTCATCCGCGTCCACCGTTCGGTGATTTTGCGCCGCGATCGGATCAGCGGATTACGGCACGATGGGCTGGGAGTGTGGTCGGTCGAACTCGCGGGGGAAGAACCGGTACGGATCGGGCGGACTTATCTGGCGAGGGTCAAGGCGCTGGCCGGACGCTAGAAGCGGGAAATCAACCCTAGCGCGGTTACCATGCGGTCATCCCTGAACGCGGGCATTTCGACCAACTCAAAATAAGGGCAACCCGGACCGGCGGGCTGGTCCGATCCGGGTCGCCGGGCAGCGCGGCCTTAGCCACCGTTGCGGGGGATGGCGCGGCGCGCAGCGATCTGCTTCTCGGTCGCCGCGCGAGCGTTGGCGATGCAGTCTTTATCGGGCACGGCGATGCGACTTCCGGTGACCGCTTCGCTGCACACTTTGCGTACGGCGCGGTCGATACGCGAATCGAGCTTGGCCTGGCCCTTTGCGGTGGCGAGATCGAGATCGTTGAACGATACCGAAGTGGTCGCGGCCTGAGCGGCGCCAACGATGGCGAACGTGGCGAACGTGGCGAACTTGGCGAGGGCGGCTGAGGCGATGAAAGTGCGGGTCATGAATGGTCTCCTCTTGTAGTTGCGGCCCGGCTCGTGGCGGGGGTTGGGGGTTTCGAGCCGGGTCAATGCTAATTACCGTCAAGCCCAGAAATGCGCGCGTCAGGGTCGATCGGAGGGCGACCTGCGTCGACGGAAGAGGGCTGCGCCGACGAACCGCTTCGTCCTTCCGGCGAACGGCATGGGCTCTGGCATTGCCGCCCGGCTTCCCTACATAGACCCAGCATGTCGCTGGCGATTCTGGTCACCTTCCTGTTGGGAATCGGCAACTTTGCGCTGCACAAGGCGGTGATGCAGAGCGGCCATCCGCTGCTCGGGCGGATGCCGTGGTTCTACCACGCGCTGGGTGGCAATTTCAGTATGGCAGTCGAGTTCCTGATGCTGCTGGCGGCGCTGCTGTTCGTCGCGCAGGACAATTTTGGCGCTGCGGTCGCGTACATCGTCTATTCGATGCTCAACAGCTTTTCAGCCTGGTTAATCCTCACCGGGCGGCTCTGACGGGAACCAGCGAGCCCACCGGGCGCTTTGCCCGCTATGCAAACCTTCCGATCCACTTGGCTGGCAGTCAACAATGCCAGCGGCAGTTTCAGCGAACAGGCCGTCAATCAGCTCACAAGCCAGTTGAACGCTCATGGCCTAACCCCTCAGCGGATCGTGGCGATCCCTGATGACCCCGCGCCCGATCGCGCCGCACTCGAAGCCGCCGCGATCGATCTGCTTGTCGTGTTCACCGGTGACGGTACTGCGAACAGCCTGATTTCCGGCTTGTATGGCTGGAAAGGCGTCGTTCTGATCTTACCCGGCGGAACCCAGAACCTGCTTTCCAAGGCGATGCACGGCGATCTCGATGCTGCCGCGATCATAGCTTTGGTTGGCGATGGATCGGTGGCGCGCGAACGCCGCAACATGGTTCGCACCTCGCAAGGCGACGCCTATTGCGAAGTCCTTGCCGGACCGGG
>JANMQW010000149.1:0-11115 GCA_031370725.1 Novosphingobium sp. | reverse complement strand
GCCTCGACTGCCGGACGGCTGAGGATCAGGCGCTGGACGCTGCCGGTCATCAGCTGGCTGACCGCCTGGGCGACCGCGAGATAGGTCTTGCCGGTACCCGCCGGGCCCAGCGCGAAGATGATGTCGTGGCTGGCGAGTGCGCGCATGTAATCGATCTGCATCGCGCTGCGCGGGACGATCGTCTTGCGCCGGGTGCGGATCATGATCGGCGGGTTGCCGAGCGCGTCGAGGCCGGTATCGCCGACGATCCCTTCGAGGGTCGGTTCGGACGACATCGCGATCAGCGCCTCGACCGCGCCCGCATCGATCTCGAGCCCCGCGGTCAGCCGCTGGTGGAGCCCGCGCAGGACATCGCGGGCGCGGGCGACCGAATCTTCGGTGCCCTCGATCTGCACATGGTTGCCGCGTGCGCCGATATACACTCCGAGCCGGTTTTCGAGCTGGACCAGGTTGGCATCGAACTGGCCGAACAGCGCACCGAGCACGCCGGGTTCGTCGAAATCCAGTTCGGCCCGGGCGCGGCGGCTGGCGCCGCGCATGTCTTCAGGCCGGGAATGCGCCGATTCATAGGCGCGAGCGGGTTTACGGGCCATGCGCTCCTTTCGCAGCCGGGGCGGGTCGCCTCGGTGAGATCAAGATAACCCTCGCGCTTCCGCCCGCAAGGGGCGCGGCGCGCTATCCCCGGTTATGGCCCCAACTTCTGACGCAGCTTAAGGGTACTTCATCCGGACGTGGGTGGTCAGCCCGGCCTTGGGCACGTTAAGCCGCACCGAACGGAACGCGGGCAGCCCGGCCAGCGTCGCCGGGTTGTTGGAGAAACCATAGCCTTCGGCCGGCAGACCCAACCCGCTGCGGTTGAGCTTCCGGCTGGCGTCTTCGTCGTGATAAACCGCGATCGCATAAACCCCCGGCTTGGGTACGAACACGCAGGCGCGCGTTACCGGAGCCGAGGCGTTGAAGCGGTTGTTCTTGAGCGTGCCACCTTTGGCGAGGAACTGGCGCGAATTGTCGGGATAGACCGCCACGGTCACCAGCCCGTTGCCGTTGCGCAGGCCTTCGATCGAAACGGTGAGCCAAGTGTCGCTGGGTGTGCCCAGGCAATCCGCAGGTGCTGCGGTGGCAGGCGCGGAAAACGCGGTGGCTGCGGCGAGTACAAGGGCCGTGGCGCTAAGACGTCTCGGCAGGGTCATGGCAGAATTCCCGAATTGTTGGTCCAAGGCGCGCGCCCAAATGGGGCGGTTTTTTGCGCGGTTCAAGCGCGACGAACATCCCTGCGCCTGACGGGCAAATGGAGTCCGAGCGCTTAATCGCGGCTGAATTGAGCGTTCAGGCTTGAATCCAGCGCATTACTTCGGCGGCGGCGCGAGCCTCGGTCGCGTGACCCCGCTGGCGAATCGCGCGGGTCAGGCGGCGTACCACCCACACCGGCCAAAACGCCCACAGCGACCGACCGCCGCCTTCCTGCGCGACCACCTGCGGATCGGGCACCAGTCGGCGCAGCACAGCGCGGGCCAACGCCGGTCCAGACTGAGACGCCGTGAGATCGCTCAGCGCCTCGGCCTGCCCGCGCGCCTCAGGATCGAGCAGCAGCGCAGCCTCTGCTGCATCCAGCACCGCAGGCGGCGGCCGATAGGCGAGCGGCGCGGGCAGGGAGCCGAAACTGCGCTCGACCAGCGCCAGCACCAAATCTAGGCCGCGCGCCCAGCCATCACGTTCGGCTTGGTTGCGCAGCTTGCTCCAGTCCACCGCGTGGCCCAAAGCGAGGAAATACAGATCGGCCAGCACCAGCGGCCCGCAATCGAGGCGGTGGCCATACAGCGCGTGGACGATCAGATGTGCGGCCAAATCCTGCGGTGCCGGGCAGAAGACTCTCGTCCCGCCGCACTCGACCGCGACCGCGCGCGCCATGACCCCCGCCGGATCGATTTGTGGCACGCGATAACCGCGCCGCTGCGGCGGGTCACCCAGCCGGTGATGCAGTTCGATGGTAACGTTCAGCGCGGCATGGTGCTGGGCGGGAAGCTGGTGATCGTCGGCCAGCGCCTGGCGCAGCGTCGCCGCGTCGTCGGCGTCGGCCGCGAATCCGGCGGCGGCGAGCAACCGCGACGCTTCGATCGCGCGCGCCTCGGGCACCAGCAGATCGATATCGCGCATCGGCCGCAGCGCGGCTTCGGGATAGTGCCGCCACGCCAGCGCCACACCTTTGAGCGCAACCGCCGCGATCCCGGCATCGCCGAGCCTGGCCAGCGCCAGCCGCAGCGCGGCTTGCTGGCTCAACGCTGCCATCGCCGCGTCGCGCCGGGCCTGGTTCCATGCCGTGGCGATTGCCGGGGGCACTGGCCACGCGCCGCGCTCGGCTTGCCAGGCGAGCAGCGGTTCGAGCCGCTGATCGACGGCCATCGCGGCGATCCGTGCCCAGTCGGCAGCAGCAATCGTCGCGCCCGGCCAGGTTCCGCCCAGCAGCGCCAGCAGAACCGATTTGTTTGCGGCCTGATTGGGGGATGCGCTCATCCCGGACCTATACGTCGTTCCGCCCCTCGAAGAAATTGACGAATCGCGCCCGCAGCGGCGCGCCAAAGATTCTCGTAATTCATCTGGGGATCGAGCGTTTAGGAACACTGGGAAACAGGGTTAAGCCATCGTGACGCCCTCCACGAACGGACTGCTAAAAATCACTGCTACAGCAAAAACGAACGCTGGGCTTGCCGCGCACGCCGCACGGCGTTTATCGAATCGATCAATCACGCCGTATTGGTCTGGAGCTGCTGAATGAACGCAGATTATCTTCACCTTGACAATATCTTCGCGCCGGGCGGAATCGCCGCTTTTATAGCTGCGACGTGGTGCAAGATGCCGCTTCACTTGACCGGCGAAGCGGGACGGTTTGCCAATCTTTTCAACTGGGACGCGCTATCGCGCATGCTCGAAACATGCCCGCTCGACGCGCCGCGGATCGAACTCGCGCGGGGCGGGCTCAGTGTGCCCGACGTCTCCTTTATTCGCCGCCGCGAAGGCGTCGCTCGTATTGATGGCGGTGCACTGACCCGGCTGCTCGACCAAGGAGCGACGTTAATCGTCAATTTCCTCGACGAGATGGCGTCCGCACCGGAGGCGCTGTGCGCTGCGCTGGCGCAAGCACTAGGGGTGAGGACTTCGGCCAATCTTTACGCCAGCTGGCGCGCCGAAAACGGGCTCCCGCTGCACTGGGACCATCATGGGGTTCTTGTGCTCCAGCTCGCCGGGCGCAAGCACTGGACGGTCCACGCCCCGACCCGGCCCAACCCGATCGAGGGCGATAAATTCGTTCCCCCGGTGGCCGAAGCAAGACCGATATGGCAGGGCCTCCTGAAGGATGGGGACGTGCTCTATTTGCCGCGCGGTTATCCTCACATGGCAAGCGCGCTCGAAGGTCCTTCGCTACATCTCACCGTTGCGCTGAGCGAAGCCACGGCACACGGATTCCTGAGCTGGTTGGATAAAGACTTGCGCAACGACCCCCGCTGGCGAGCCGCGCTGCCTGGTGCGGATGGCGATGACGCCGCATGGATCATGGACTTGCGCGAATCGCTGGATGCCGCGCTGACACCGGCCGCGCTCGAGCGCTTCCGCGCCGCGCGAGCGAGCGAGAAGTCTGCCCGACCGCGTTTCGCTTTTCCCGGCCTAGCTCGCCAGGCTCCGGCTGAGTGGACACAAACCACCACTCTTCGCTTGGCTTCGCGCCGAGGCTTGGCGGTGATCCATGACGGCAGCGGCGGCAGCGTCCGTTTGGGCGAGACCGCGTGGCCTTGTGCAGCGCCCGTAGCCAAAGCGCTTGGCCGGCTGAGCGATATTGTGCCGCTCGCGCTGGGCTCGCTCGAACAACCACTCGATCCTGCCGGCAAAGCCGAATTGCGCCGGTTGCTGACGGTCCTCCACCTTAGCGGTGCGCTCGATTCGATGCCGGCCTAGGTTTCTTAGTGGCATGCGAAGCCCCCCGCCGGGCCATATTCCCCCTGCCAGCCCAGCAGTGCTTGTTTTCCGCGACAAGAATGGCCGGTTTGCTAACCTCGAAATCATACGTCGTTTCGACCGGAGACGAAATGGATGAAGCGCGCGGTCGTCAGAGCCCGCGGAATCGCGATCTCTCGAGGCATCCAGCTTTCCCGTTCGAGCGGAGTGTTCTCGGGCCAATTCTCAAGCAGTTCGCGCATTTTTGGATAGTCGAGTAGATGGCCGACCTCGCTGCCTTGCGAGAGGCGCTCGATTTCGGCCAGCAATTCGGTGCGCCGCCGCCCGAGACGCACGTGCCAATCGACATCATGGCGTCCGTAACGAGGATTGAGGCGCTGGCTTTCGGGTATCCGACCCACAGCAAGCCGCTTGGCCAGCCACCGTTCTTCGCCATCGCGCACGTATTGTTCGGTGGGTAGGCCGAGGCAGAATTCGATGAGCGGGCGATAGGCCATCACGTCGCGACGGCGCAGGCCATAGACCTGCTCGAAACCCTGATGGATGTCGCTCGATTCGAGATCTGCCATCTGGTAGTCGATCGCGAGCGCCTCGCGGCGGTTGCGCGGATAGGTAGAGTCCCGCCAAGCGCCTTGTTGGCGAGCGCGTTCGACAACGCTCAGCGCGGCTGCGTGGGAGGGCGCGATCATGGTCGTCAACGCGCTCAACGACCGCAGGTCTGGATGCCGCAGGCGGCGGATGGGGTCGCGCAACGGTTCGGGCACAAGCGGAAGCAGCGAAAGCGAAGCGAACTTGCGCCACAGCGGACGGGGGTCGCCCCGTCGCCGCGCCAGGGTCAGGCCCAGTTGCCGCCAGCGCAGGCGCAACAGCTGCTCGACATAGGACCAGCGGCCATCGTTGCTGAGCGTCTGGTTGCCTAGCGTCGCGTCGAACAGCCAATCACAGCCTGCATCGCGCGCTGCCTGCCATACCCCGTGATAGACGTAGTAATTCGGCATGTACGACGGCGCGATGCCCATCGCCGCGAACAATTCGGTCTGGCGGTGATCGAACCCTCCCCCCTCGTTGCGGGTGAACCCGGCGTCGAGCCCCGGATGCATCGCCGCGAAGGCATCGACGAAGGGCTTTTCATCCCCCATCTGGTCGGCATTGAGGCGACCGTCCCAGGCGGAATCGGGCCGAAAGGTGTAACTGCGCAGGCGGCGGCCTGGGGGGAGCTGGCGCAAGATCTCGTCGGCCGCGAGCGCCGAATCGAGCCCGCCGGACAGCGCTATCGCCGGTTTGACCGTCCCGCGAAGCGCGTTGCGCGTGGCCCGCGCGAGCAGGCTTCTTGCAGCCTCCACATAGTCTTCGTCGCGGCGCAGGCGAACCGATGGTGCGTCATGCGGGTCGTACCAGCGCTCGGTCCGCTGGCGTCCGGGTTCGAGGTAAACGATGGAGCCTTGCGGGACACGGAAGGTGTCGCGGTACCATCCACGCTCTTCGTCGCTGAAATTGGCAACAAGACTGTCGGCCAACTTGACCGGGTCCAGCGCGTTGGGAACGCCCGCAGCGAGGAGCACGCGCGGCACCGATGCGACTATGGCGCGATGACCGTCATTAGCGAAGTGCAGCGGAGGAGAGGACCACGGGCTTCGCGACAAGCGCAGGCTGCCTTGGGCAGGTGCCACGACCGCTGCATAATGTCCGGTCAGGCGCCGGTCGGCTTGCGCGCCCCAGCGCGCCACCGCGGCGCCATAGAGTTCGGCATCGCTCGCATGGGGGGCACCGAGCGCCTCGGCAAGATCGTCGCGATCGTCGATCCACCCATCGAACAGGACCCAACCTCCGCCCGGCAAGGCATCAGGCCGCCATCCTGTCAAGGGAGTCCTCAGGCGATGAGCTGGAAGCTCGAATAGGGCCGTTCGGTCACCCCGGAAAACGGCTGCAGGAAAGCCTGCGAACAGTCCGAGAGACGCAGCGATAGGGCGGTCTGGGGTAGGAGCCGCGTCGATCCAGTCACGCCAAAGGGCGAACAAAACCGATCAGATGATCGCGATCACGTCTTGTTCGAACCCTGGGGACCGACGAGACCGGTGCCGGCAACATCGGCGATCGTGCCGAGCCGGGAGAGGCGCGGCGTGCTCCACGTTCGGAGAGCCGGTGCAGGTGTCTGAATGGGTTTGGACATGGAATGCTCCGGTCGATGGAATGGCTTGATTCGAATGCTTACTTGTCGACTATCGCAATCTTGTCTGGAAAAATAGCGCAATTATGTAGTTTACAAACCCACGTGATTTGGCTATGACGCTCCTAACGGAGTATCACCATGTCGGTTCTTTCATCCCCTCACTTCCACGACGAAGCCAAGGCCTTCGCTTTCCTTGAAAGCGTTGTCTGGGCCGATGGGATCGTTTGCCCCCATTGCGGCGTGATCGGTGGCAAGGTGTACGATCTGGCGGGCGTCCGTTCCAAGGCATCGGTCAAGAACCCCAACGGCGTCGTTCGCCACGGCCTCAAGAAGTGTGGCGCTTGCCGCAAGCAGTTCACCGTCAAGGTCGGCACTGTTTTCGAGCACGCCCGTATGCCGCTGCACAAGATGCTCCAAGCCGTTCACCTGATCGTGTCGAGCAAGAAAGGCATCAGTTCGCACCAGCTTAGCCGCGTCCTTGAGGTCCAGTACAAGACCGCATGGTTCCTCTCGCACCGTATCCGCGAAGCGATGCGGTCGGGCGATCTGGCGATCCCGTTCGGCACTGGCGGCGGCGCGGTCGAAGTTGACGAGACCTACATCGGCAACCAGTCGGGCGTCGCCGTTCGTCGCGGCCACGGCCACAAGTTCACCATCATCGGTCTGATCGACCGCGACAGCCGCCAGATGCGCACCTTCCACGTTGACCGCGCCAGCGCCGGGGACATTTACCCGATCGTTCGCGAGAACATCGCCAAGGAAGCGCGCCTCATGACCGACGAAGCGCGGGTTTACGTCACCGTAGGCCGCGAGTTCGCCGAGCATAGCGTGACCACGCACAGCAAGGGCGAGTACGTGAACCTGACCGACCGCACCATCCACACGAACACCATCGAAGGCGCGTTCTCGATCTTCAAGCGCGGCATGAAGGGTGTGTATCAGCATTGCGGCGAGCAGCACCTGCACCGCTACCTCGCCGAGTTTGAGTTCCGGTACAACACCCGCGCCGCACTCGGCGTGGATGATCGTGGCCGCGCCCGCGAAGCGATCCGGGGCATCGTCGGCAAGCGTCTCACCTACGCTAGGCCTGACCTCAACGCCTAAACGCGCCAAGCAACTTTGGCTTCCCGGCCTCAAGCCCCGACGCCGGGGCCGCTGGCGGACTCGAAGGCTAGGGATTCCCAAACGAAAGCGGCGGTGCTATGAACACCGCCGCCAGTTTGGTTTGCGCAAAACTTGTTGGCTCACATCGAGGCCACCGTCCCCTAGCCGGGATTGGTGGCCTCTTTCATTCCCGCGCCGCGTCCGTGAGCGTGACAGCGACTAGGGCGACTCTCCTAGCGTTCATCGTTCGCCTCCTTTCTGGAGCCTGTCTGCACGGTCGCTGGTCATTCGTCAACCGCCTTGAAGGTCATAATCCAATTATGCCTTCCCTTTTCCCCAAGGCTAGCGTAATGCTCCCGCACAGATAGGAGCGTAACGCCATGAATGATGCACCTCAAACAGCCGACCCCAAGGCGCGTCGGTTGGGCCGTAGTCCCGCCTACCCCTCGTTCTCGGTCCAAAAGGCGCTAGAGCAAGTTAAGGCGCTTTACGCCCAGGAAAAGGAATACGCCGCACCGCTGGCGTCTGCGCTCAAGGCATGGGGCTACGGTGCAAAGAGCAGCGGTGGGCGGCAGACGCTTGCGACGATGAAGTATTATGGACTGGTGGACATTACCGGGGAGGGAGACTCTCGCCGGATCAAGGTGAGCGACGTTGCCTTGAAAATACTCCGCGATCCTCGTGAGGACGATACCGAAAAACGCCAGACCATCCGGCGCGTGGCTTTGACGCCGTCTGCCCACAAGCTGCTTCTGGACGAATACCCATCTGGGCTGGCATCCGATGGGTCGGTGCAATACTTCCTTCTCGAAAGCGGCTTCAACGAGCAAGCGGCGCGAGAACTTCTCGCTGAGTTCAAGGACACCGCCTCGCACATTGGACTTTATGAGCCTCACAATTTTCTGGACAAACCCAGCGAAGAGGACGACTCTGCAGAGGTCGATCTTGACCCTCCCCCGCCCGCGCAGGTCGGTGACAAGATTCAGTGGACGCTGAACGGAGTTGACCAGTTTGCTGGCGGGGCGGTGGTCGAGGTTGTGCACCCAAGCGGCGAATGGGTTTGGGTGAGCGAGAAGCTAACCAAGACAGGAATACCGATGCAAGACGTGCAAGTGCTAGAGCGTGGTGGCGGTGGGCGTGAAGCACCCGCCCGTCCGGCGGGTGTCGGTCGTTCGATTGCGGAGGAAGAGGATCAAGGAGTCCCCGTTCTCGGTAAGCCGAAGATCACCTTGGATGACGACATTCTGACCATCAAGGCGACCGTTAAGATGTCAGATTTGGGGGCGTTGAAGAAGAAGATTGAGGCAATGGAGGCCTTTTACAACGCGCAGTGATTCCATGCTAAGGCGACCGGATGCCTGACGAAAAGCCACAGCTCGACAAGTTCAAGGAAGCCGCGCGCGACCTTGAATGCGACGACGACGATCAGAGGTTCAAGGAACGTCTAAGCAAGCTGGCCAAGCAGAGGCCCAAGGCGGCTCAAAATGGCGATTGACCCCCCCGTAAAGCCTTCGCCTTTCGGCGCTCGTGGCGGTTTGGCCCCATCACCTTCGCTTGCGTTTGCGGCAGGGTTAGCGGTTGCAACTGCGGCTTGGGCGGCGGTGGCCTTTTCGGCACTGGAGCGACAGCATCTAGGCTCAGGACCCATTAAAGGGATTCACAGGGCTGCGACGATGTGATTCAATGGTGGCGCGAGGAGGCGTTGCCATGAGTGATCTGATCTGGTTGTCGGAGGCGCAGATGCGCCGGATCGAGCCGTATTTTCCGTTGTCGCACGGGGTGCCGAGGGTCGATGATCGACGGATCGTCAGCGGCATAATCTTCGTGATCCGCAACGGCCTGCGCTGGCGCGATGCGCCTGTGGCTTACGGTCCACCCAAGACGATCTACAATCGCTTCATCCGCTGGAGCCGGATGGGTGTGTTCAACAAGATCTTCGCAGGTCTGGCCGCCAAGGGCGGCAAGCCCGACCAACTGATGATCGATGCGACCCATCTCAAGGCCCACCGCACGGCGGCCAGCCTGCTCAAAAAGGGGCTGTTCCCCGACGTATCGGGCGCACCAAAGGCGGCCTGAACTCCAAGCTCCATGCGGTCTGCGACGGAAAGGGTCGTCCCCTGATCATGCTGCTCAGTGAGGGGCAGATGAGCGACTATAAGGGCGCGGCGCTGATGATCGATGCCTTTCCCAAGGCCAAGGCACTGCTGGGCGACCGGGGCTACGACGCCAACTGGTTCCGCGCCGCCCTGGCCGAGCGTGGTATCGCCGCCTGCATCCCCTCGAAAATCAACCGCAAAGAGCCAATCCCACACGACACCGTGCTTTACCGACAACGCCACCGCATCGAGAACAT
Source organism: Novosphingobium sp. (assembly GCA_031370725.1). GTDB lineage: Bacteria > Pseudomonadota > Alphaproteobacteria > Sphingomonadales > Sphingomonadaceae > Novosphingobium. The sequence goes on along the minus strand of JANMQW010000149.1, from coordinate 1,540 downwards.
GTTCGGAAAGCTCAAGGACTGGCGCCGCATCCACACCCGCTATGACCGATGCGCACACACCTTCATGTCCGCCATATGCATCGCAGCAACCGTCATCTTCTGGCTCGATCAATGAGTCCTGAGCCTAGGTAAAATGTGAAAAATCCGGTCAAGAGTCAATTAGGACGGCGTTGTTCATAGTGCAGGTTATCCCAAAATGCGTGTCAAACCCGCCCACCCCGCTCCTCGACCATATCCTCGCGGTTCACCTCGAAATCATTTGCCGAGTGCCGCTCGCGCACTTGCGTTTCCGGCCTGCCAAACGTCCGGTTGACCATCCGCCCGCGTTTGACCGCCTCGCGCGCGCCGATCCGGTCGACCCAGCGCATCAAATTCACGTATTCGCCCACACCCAAAAATTCCTGCCCGGCGTAGGCTTCCTTCATGATCGCGCCGTACCATGGCCAGATCGCGATATCGGCGATCGTGTATTCGCTGCCCGCCATGTATTCGTGTGCCGCCAGGTGGGTGTCGAGGACGTGGAGCTGGCGTTTTACTTCCATGGTGAAGCGGTCGATCGCGTATTCGATCTTGATCGGGGCATAGGCGAAGAAGTGGCCGAACCCGCCGCCGACATAGGGCGCGCTGCCCATTTGCCACATCAGCCAGTTGAACGTCTCGGCGCGGGCGCGGGTCTCGGTCGGCAGGAACGCTCCGAACTTCTCCGCAAGGTAGATGAGCATCGATCCGCTCTCGAACAACCGCACCGGCGGGTTGTGCGAATGGTCGGCCATCGTCGGGATCTTCGAGTTGGGGTTGAGCGCGACGAACCCGCTGCCGAACTGGTCGCCGTCGCCGATCTTGATCAGCCACGCGTCGTATTCGGCCCCGGCGTGCCCCGCGGCGAGCAGCTCTTCGAGCATGATCGTGACCTTGACCCCGTTGGGGGTGCCCAGCGAATAGAGCTGGAACGGATGCGCGCCCACCGGCAGCGGCTTGTCGTGCGTCGCGCCCGAGATCGGCCGGTTGATACTGGCGAACGCGCCGCCGTTGGCCTTGTCCCAGCTCCACACCTTTGCGGGGACATAGCCGGCGGGGAGGTTGTTGGCGGGATCGGGTTCGTCGGCCATGCGGTGCTCCTTTGGGGTATCGGGTGATTTGCGCGCGTTGTCGCGGGTGCGCGGCGATTCTGCAACCGGCGTGAATCCGTGCGCGGCGCGCGATCTATTCGTGGATACGCGTCAGCAATTCGATCAGGGTCTCGACTTCCCTGTCGCTGAAGCGCGCCTTGAGCCAGCGTTCGTGCGCGGCGATGGCGTCCTTGGCGACGGCCAGCGTTGTTCGTCCGGGGTCGGTCAGGTTGAGCGTCTGCTTGCGTCCGTCGCTGGGCGATCTGCCGCGGACCAGGCAGTTTCTGGCTTCGAGCCGGTTGACGATCGCCATCGTCGTCGCGCGGTCCATCCGCATCCGCTGGGCGAGGTCGGTCTGGGCGATGCCGGGATGATCGTCGACCAGCCACAGCACCGAGACCTGCTTTTGGGTCAGGTCGAGATCGGCGAAC